>CAZIPP010000021.1:0-16418 GCA_964541215.1 uncultured Oscillospiraceae bacterium | reverse complement strand
TGGAAATTAAAGGACGCTGCGAAAGCAGCGTCCTTTTTTGCGCTATGCTGTCATTTCGAGCGAGGAGCAAAGCGACGACGAGAAATCCCCATCTTGTTACGCAATTGCTCCCGCTGTCATTGCGAGGCACGAAGCACCGTGAGAATCCGTTAATTCGTATTACAGCTCGCCGCGCCACAATGGCTCCCCCCTCTGGGGGAGGCATTTGCAAGGCAAATGACTGAGAGGGTTGCTCCTGCAAGATGGGGATTTCTCCGCCGCCGTTGACGGCTCAGTATGACTGTAAATTGGTGGGTGGTTTCATTAACACCTCATCCGTCACGGCTTCGCCGTGCCACCTTCCCCTCAAGGGGAAGGCCTTTCTTTTGCTGCAACATTTGTTTTTGTGTCACACTATTCGCAATTTTGCACGTTTACTGATTGAATTCAATATCACATTTTGATATACTAAGTACATTATTGACATTTGTTCATATATCCAGCTGAATACGAACAAATCAACAGGAGGAAAAATCAATGCAGCAAGCTTATCCCAACCTTTTCAGCCCCATCACTATCGGCGGCGTGACTTTCAGAAACAGAATCTTTGTCGCTCCCTCCAACCAGTGTCTTCAGGCTGAAGAACACGGTCCCACAGAAGCTTCCATCCGTTACTATGCCAACAAGGCTCGCGGCGGTGCAGCTCTTGTAAACTGTGGTACCGGTCATGTTGACCCCGAGATCTATCTGAACCGTCCTCAGGAAGCAGGTTGGAACCAGTATCACCTTCACAACCGTTATCAGTGGCGTTACTTTGCCCAGCAGGCAGATGCTGTCCACGCTTTTGGCGCAAAGGCAGCTATGGAAGCCGGTTACTTCAAGTATGGCGGATACGAAAAGTTTGACCAGGACAACGGTCGTACCCTCTATGGTCCCAGCGATCTGGAAACTGCCGACGGCATCCATGTAAAGCAGATGCCCGTTGAAGAGATGGAGCGCATTGCAAAGTGCTTTGCCGACTACTGCGAAAACGCTCTGACCTGCGGCTTCGACATGATCCTCATCCATGCCGGTCACGGTCTCGGTCTGGCTCAGTTCCTGTCTCCCGAAACCAACCACCGCACCGACGAATACGGCGGCAGCACCGAAAACCGTACCCGTTTCCTGATGATGATTTTGGACGCCATCCGCGCCAGAGTAGGTCGCAAGCTTCTGCTTGACCTGCGTATCTCCGGCGATGAATGTTCCGAAGATGGTCTGCACGTTGACGAAGTCATCAAGATAATCAAGCTTGTTCAGGACAAGATCGATATGTGCCACATTTCCAAGGGCGGCGACCATCTGGTAGATATGCACATCATCCATCCCTCGGGCTTTATTGATGACACCCCCAACGCTTACCTTGCCAAAGCTGTTAAGGCTGATCCCGATATCCACATTCCCGTACTTACTCTGGGCGGTATGAACGATCCCGCTGAGATGGATCGCATCATCGCTGATGGCGAAGCCGACGTTATCGCCATGGCAAGAAGCCTCATCGCCGACCCCGAATTCCCCAACAAGGCAAAGGCCGGCAAGGCTGACGAGATCATCCCCTGCGTCAAGTGCTTCAACTGCCTGAACAACCATTTCAAGACCCATATATTCACCTGCTCCGTCAACCCCACCATCGGTCGTGAACATCGCATCGAATGGCTGCAGAACCCCGTCACCTCCAGAAAAAAAGTCGTCGTTATCGGCGGCGGTCCCGGCGGTATGTACGCAGCTTACAACGCCTATAAGCGCGGTCATGACGTTACCCTTATCGAGAAAAAGGCTTACCTCGGCGGCAACCTGATATTCGCTGACTATGCCGACTTCAAGCGTGATCTTTCCAAGTTCAAGAATCGTCTGGCTTACCTGTGTCAGGAGAAGTCCGACATTAACGTCATGCTCAACACCGAAGCCACTCCCGAGATGGTTGAAGCCATGGAGCCTGATGTAGTCATCACCGCTCTGGGTGCCAACCCCATCCTGCTGCCCATCCCCGGCAAAGACCATGCCAAGGTCACCTTTGCTCTGCCTGCATATCAGGAACTTGATACCATCGGCAAGAACGTCGTTGTTATCGGCGGCGGTCAGGTCGGTCTTGAAACTGCTCTGCACCTTAGCCGCAACGGTCGTGACGTTACCGTTCTGGAAATGGCTGCCGTTACCGCTCCCGACGCTCATTTCACCTACAAGATAGGTCTCAACGATGCTCTTGGCAAATCCGGCGTAAAGATCCTTACCAAGTCCAAGGTCGCCGGCGTTTCCGACGAAGGTGTTTCCTACACCAACGAAGCCGGAGAGCTTATCACCATCCCCGCAGATTCCGTCATCATGGCTGCCGGTATGAGAGCAAACGAATCCGCTGCTGAAAAGTTCCGCGGTACTGCTCCCGAGTTCATGAACATCGGCGACAGCGTTAAGGCTGCCAACATCAAGCTGGCTATCCGCGGCGCATATGATGCTACCATGACTTTCTGAGATAAGCAAACACGACCCGAAACGTCCGGTTTAACAGCCATAAGAAACCGTTTTTCCTATCCACTGTAAACCGACAGTATCCGTTACAAAAGGTAATCCCGTCTGATTTCAAACAGGAATCGGACGGGATTTCCTCATTTTGATATTCTAAATCAATTTTTGCTACTGGCAACATTTCCTGCGGATTGATACAATAAAATTATCATACCAATATGAAAAAACTCAGTAAGAAAATAACCGAAACAGGAGGAGAATCTTATGGCATATCAAATCGGTCCAAATTGTGTCTGCTGTCACTACTGCAGAATGGAATGTCCTGTCTCAGCCATCACCTACAAGGGCACTCGCTACGCCATCGACCCGGAGAAGTGCGTCTCCTGCGGTCTATGTCAAACCCTCTGTCATGTTAGTGCTATCACAAATACAGAGGAAGCCGTAACCGTACCGTCCCACGACCCCAAAACCATGTCCTGTGACGTGGTGGTTGTAGGCTCCGGCGGCTGTGGTGTCACTGCTGCCGCAAGGCTTGCCGAAGGAGGCAAAAAGGTCATTCTGGTAGAAGCCGGCAAAAAACTGGGCGGCAACACCTACCTTGCCCACGGCGCAGGCTTTACCGGCTCCAGGATTCAGGCAGAGCTGGGCGTTCCCGACATGACGGATATGATGCTCCGTCGGACTTTGTCCCGTTCCCTGTGGAAAGTAGACCCCAAAAAGCTGGAAGAAAATATCCATGCCAGCGGCGAATTCTTCGACTGGTTCGCCCAACAGGATGGCGCTTTGGAGCCCTTTGTTTACAACGAAACAGGATGGATGAAATACGACTTCCCCTATCGTCGGGATCACAACCTCAAGTGCCGCGATCAGGCCATCGGTCCCGGCTGGATGGGTTCATTCTTTGTGGACAAACTGCTGGAACGCGGCAAGCAGTATGACCTCACAATCCTTACCGAATGTCGTGCAAAGGAACTGATCGTTGAAGACAACGCTGTCAAAGGCATCCTCTGTACCGATGGCGGTGGCGATATCCGCATCGAGAGCAAGGACTGTGTTCTTGCCACCGGCGGTTTCCTTGCAAATCGTGAAATGATGGAGCAGCACTTCTCCTGGTTCTATGAAGGAGAAGAACCTGTGCACCAGTTCAATGTCCCCACCAATGTGGGTGACGGACATAAAATGGTAGAGCTTATCGGCGGCGAAGTAGACTATGCAAGCGTGGATGTCAATTTGGGCGGTCCTGCCCACCATCCCTACGGCTATTGCGCTTACAGGATCATGCGTCAGCCCGAAGCAGTCTATATCAATATGGATGGACATCGGTTCATGGATGAGACCGGCGGTCTCAACGACGGTAAATACCTGCTTCGCAAGCAGCCCGGAGCCATCTCCTACTGTGTTCTGGACGAAGCCCTTATGACTACTCTGGGTCAGCGTCTGGCAGACAATCCCCCCGATGTGTTCGACGGATGGATCCTGAAGGACTTCCGGGAGGAAATTGAGGAAGAGATCGCAGGCGGCTACGCTTCCTTCAAAGCAGACACACTGGAGGAACTGGCAGAGCAGATCGGTATGCCGCCTAAGGCTCTGAGCGACGAAATCGCAAAATATAACAAATTCTGCGCTCAGGGCAGAGATGATGACTGCTACAAGGATCCCAAGTACTTAAAGCCTCTGGGCGAAGGTCCCTACTACGCCTTCTACCAGAAGAGCTTCAGCGAAGGTACCCACGGCGGCATTGCCATTGACGCAGACTTCCGTGTACTGTGGCCGGACGGCAGCATTATCAAAGGTCTTTGGGCCGGCGGCGACTGTGCCAGAACAGATACGGAAAAAGGACAGGGACCTGTGGGTCTTAACGGTGGTCTTGGCGGCGCCTTTGCCGGCGGCTATAAGATGGCACTGAACATCCTGGCAGAATAATCCCCTTTATCCGATGTCATTAAGTTAAAAGAAAGCTGTCATTCCGAATGCTGATTTATCGGCAGAGAAATCCCCTTATTAAGATGGGGATTCCTCCATTGCTGCGCAATGTTCGGAATGACAGCTTTACTTATTCTTGCCTTTTATTGTCGAATAAACTACAATAGTTACAAACATGAAGAAACGGTGGTATTGAATATGAAAATATCCGACAGCTTTATTCCTTCATCCTCCGGACTTGGAAACATTCGCATCCGCAGTTGGGAGCCGGAAAGCGCTCCTGCAGGAGTATTGCAGATCGCTCACGGTGTTGCGGAACATATCGAACGCTATGGTGATTTTGCCGCCTTCCTTGTTGAAAAGGGATGGAAGGTTGTTGGCAATGACCATCTTGGTCACGGTCAGTCCGGTCCCGAAACCAAAGGCTGGTTTGGCAAGCAAAACGGCTGGTTCAACGTTGTGAGCGATTTAAAACAGGTTTACGACCTCAATCACATTGACGGTGTCCCCTATTTCATCTTAGGTCACAGCATGGGTTCCTTCCTGCTGCGAACCTTCCTTGCCGTTTATCCCGATGTCCCCCTGTCCGGAGCCATAATTTCGGGTACAGGCTGGCAGCCCAACGCCATTTTAAAGGCAGGCATCGCAGTATGTAATGTTCAGAAAGCCATCAAGGGCAGCAATAAGGTTTCCGACCTGATAAACAATATGGCATTCGGAGCCTACAACAACAAAATCGAAAATCCGAGATCCAAAAACGACTGGCTTTCACGCCGGGAGGATATTGTGACCATGTATGACGATGACCCCCTTTGCGGTTTCCCCATGACCATCGGTCTTGCAAAGGATATGTTCTCAGGTCTTGCATACAACCAGAATGCAACTAATTTGGCAAAGATGAATAAGTCTCTGCCCGTTTTCTTCATCTCCGGAGATATGGACCCCGTGGGTGATTACGGAAAAGGCGTGGAAACTTCAAAGGATGCTTTTGTGGAAGCCGGCATGAAATCAGTTGGCATAAAACTTTACTCCGGTGGTCGCCACGAAATGCTCAATGAGACGAATTTCCGCGATGTTTATAACGATCTGTACATTTGGATAGAGTCCAGGAAATAATTATGTAAACAAAAAACAGCTGTCATCCCGAACGTTGACGCAGTCAACGGAGGGATCCCCTCCATAAGATGGGGATTTCTCCATTGCTCAGCGAGCTTCGCAATGTTCGAAATGACAGCTGATTTTTACATATTTTGATATACCTTTTCGGCGCAGCGGATACCGTCGGCCGCAGCAGACATGATACCGCCCGCAAATCCGGCTCCTTCTCCGCAAGGGTAAAGACCACGAATATTGCTCTGATAATGTTCATCTCGGACGATCCTGACAGGTGAAGAGCTTCTGCTTTCAACCGCGGTCAACACTGTGTCATAACCGTCAAACCCTTTTAGCTTTCGCCCAAGCAGCGGTATTGCCTCTGCAAGGGAGGCAGAAATAAACTCAGGCAGGCATTTTCTGATATCTGTAAATGTTACACCGGGGCGATAGGTCGGTATAACGGCTCCGGCCTTTACAGACGGAACTCCCTTTAAGAAGTCTCCTGCCAGCTGAGCAGGCGCCATCCAGTTGCTGCCACCCAATTTAAACGCGTCAGCCTCCAGCTTTCTCTGGAAGGCTATTCCCGCAAGTGGATGTGAGCTGCCAAAATCATCCGGTGTTATGTTAACAAGTAGCCCGCCGTTGATATTTTTGCCGTCTCGCAGATATTCGCTCATACCGTTGGTTACAAGGCACCCTTCTTCGGAAGCAGAAGCCACCACATATCCGCCGGGGCAGACGCAGAAAGAAAACACAGACCGTCCGCTGTCCAGATGACAGGCAAGCTTGTAATCCGGTACAGGCAAATTGGGATGACCAGCCGCATCACCATACTGGGCTTTGCAGATCGTGCTTTGCAGGTGCTCAATACGAACGCCTACCGCAAAGTTCTTTGCCGCCATTTCCGCGCCGCTTTCATACAGCATCTCAAAGGTATCCCTTGCACTGTGACCGGTTGCAAGGACCACATGGTCGGCATCCATTGTGTATCTGCCTTCCCTGCTTTCCACAACCACTGCGGTTATGTGCCCCGCTTTGACTTTGACCGCGGCAAGACGGCTTTCGTATCGTACATCCGCTCCAAGGCTGATAAGCTCCAGGCGGATGTTTTTGACAACTTCTTTAAGTTTATCTGTGCCGATATGGGGCTTTGCAAGGTACTTGATATCCTCAGGAGCACCATGGGAGATAAACTCGTCTATTATATAACCCAGGCGATGATCTCCAACGCCTGTGGTAAGCTTCCCGTCTGAGAATGTGCCCGCTCCGCCTTCGCCGAACTGGACGTTGGATGTGGTATCAAGACTTCCGCCATTCCAGAACTTTTCCACATCTGCGGTACGCTGCTCCACCGGTCGTCCCCGCTCCAGCAGAGTTACCCGGACCCCCGCCCTTTGCAGCATCAGCGCGCAGAAAAGTCCCGATGGTCCTGCTCCCACCACAACTACCTTGCCTTTAGCTTTTCCTTCGGCGGGAAAAGTATAGGGTTCGGCAGTTACTGCCAATACGTTTTTGTTCCTGCATCGGTCAAGCACTTTCTTCTCATCCTTAACCTGTGCATCAACGGAATACACCAGCCTGACGTTTGGTTTCTTTCGTGCGTCCACAGATTTTTTAACTATCTCCCACTGTTGGATAGAGCTTTCCTGTATTTTCAGCGTCTCAGCCAGTTTTCTCGGAATAGAGGTCTCATTTTCTGTTATATCCAGTTGCAAATTATTGATACGAAGCATGGTCTTTCTCCGTTATTTGTAGTATAATGTGTAACAAAATAATACTATTTGACTACATCTTTGTCAAACGAAAGGAACAGGAACTATGGCAAACGGAAGTTTTCTTGGTCAGAAGACCAAAATCACAGTCATCAGGATGCTGAAGCTGGATGATATAGCCGCTCAGTATGGTCAGATCCGTCCCGGTGAAGACAACGGCGATTTTATCCCCGACTGCCCTTATTTCAAGGAAGGTCAGGAGTTTATTGTTGAGACCGGCGGTACAGGCGACTGCAAACCTGCCGGATTCTGTGACTGGGCATGGGCTGATATCTGGAAGGACATCCTTATGACTGCCAACAAGGCAGGCGTAACTCCCAACGGCGAAAAGTCCAGGCTCGATCCCCATTTCACATGCTGCACCGACGGACTGCGTCCTGTTGTTTTTATGATACAGTCCATGGAAACAGAATAAAAGATCGGAGAGATCATATTGAAAAAAGTTATTGCATCACTCTGTGCTTTCTGCACACTTATTTCGCTGTGCGCCTGCGGAAAAAGCCCCGCAAAAGATGCAGCTCCCATTGAAAACAAGGTGGAAAAATCATACTCCTCTGACGATCTGTTTTCTTCGTCTCCCGCGCCTGTTCAATATCCCCTGACCACCGGAGGAGAAACTCTGACCATGGGAATGACAGTCATGGGAAACGGCGAAGACGACACAACTTACACAAATTATGCCCTTGAACAGTCTGAGATGATTACCGGTGTGGATATCGAAGTGATCGTTTCCTCAAGTTCAGGCGGCATGGAAGCAATGATGGGCGCATCAGGAGACTATCCCGACCTTATCTGGCAGCCTTCTTCTTACCTGCTTGAGTACGAGGGCGAAGATGTTTTGATCCTGAACGATCTTATGGCTCAGTATGCCCCCAATTATCTGACCGCTCTTGCCGATGACAAAGACGCTCAAAAAGCGGTTTTGTCTGACACAGGCGCTGCTTTGCAGTTTTATACTCTGAACGAATCTGCCAAAATGCGGCTGAGCTACGGTCCTGTGATCCGCAAGGATCTGCTGGACGGTGTTGGTATGGATGTTCCCAATACATACAGCGAGCTTTACGAAGTCCTTACCGCTATAAAAACCACCTATTCTCCCAACCTTGCTTTGCGGCTCTACCCCACCGGAGCCACAAGCGCCGACTGGCTCAGCTCCGGTTACGGCGTCTCCCTCGGCTCCTCTTCTCCAAACTACGGATTTTACGTTGTGGACGGTGTTGTAAAGTACGGTCCTTTTGAGGACGGCTTTGAAGACTATGTTACCATGCTGAACAAATGGTATTCAGAGGGGCTTTTTAACGACGCCATTCTTGATGTGCTTGACATCAGCGACAGCTCGTATCTTATGGATCAGGCCATCGGTAAAAGCGCCGTATTCTTCGTTCAGTACGGCGGGATCGAGACCTGCACTGTCATGAGCGAGATCGATGGTTTTGAGCTTGTTCCCATACCCGATCCGGTAATATCCGAAGGCGACATGACTCATCTGGCAGAAAGCAGGACCGAGCTGGTATACTCTCCCGCCTATGCCGTCAGCGCCTCCTGCGAATATCCGGAACTGGCTGTTAAATGGCTGGATTTCTGGTACAGTGAAGAAGGCAGACTTTTGATGAATTACGGCATTGAAGGCGAGTCCTATGAGTTGGACGCCTCCGGTCAGCCCCAGTATTTCGATATTGTCCGTGATGCCGGACGCAGCTCTCAGTATACTCTTTGGAATATGGTCGGCGTGCTTTCCTCCTCCAGAGTGGACTCCACCTATCGTCAGGGTTACGAAGAAGTCAATGACGTTTGGACCCGGAACAAAGACAGCGCCCATATGCTGCCGAACAACCTTATGATGGAGACCTCCATGGCAGAAGACCTTACCATAATGCTCCGTGATCTGAACTCCGCAGCAGATGAAGGATTGATGAAATTCATCGTTGGAGATTCTCCCCTTTCCGAAATAGAGTCATTCCGGCAGAAACTCAATGATATGGGAGCCCAGCGCTGTATCGAGTATTATCAGGTTTTTTACGACAACTATATGAACAGATAGGAGTCCGGTTATGAACGGATATGTTATCGCCCTTGATCAGGGTACCACCACTTCACGCGCTATCATTTTTGATAAAGCAGGTCAAATAGTTACACTGGCTCAGTATCCCTTTACCCAGCATTTCCCTCAGCCCGGATGGGTCGAGCATGACCCTCTGGAGATCCTTGACACCCAGATGCACGCCATGGGTGAAGCCTTTGAAAAAAGCGGTCTTTCTCCCACAGATATCGCCTGCATAGGTATAACAAACCAGCGTGAGACCACTGTATTGTGGGACAAGCTCACAGGCAAACCCGTGTATAACGCCATCGTCTGGCAGTGCCGCCGAACTGCGGATATCTGCAATCGGCTGGAGGCTGATGGGCTAAACGTCAGCATAAAGGAAAAAACCGGTCTTCTGATAGACGCCTATTTTTCCGCCACCAAAATAAAATGGATACTTGACGAAATCCCCGGTCTGCGTGAGCGAGCCGAAAACGGTGAAATACTTTTTGGAACCATAGACAGCTGGCTTATCTGGAACCTCACCGGCGGCAAAGCCCACGTTTCCGACTATTCAAACTGCTCCCGTACCATGCTTTTCAACATCGACAAGCTCTGCTGGGATGAGGAGCTCTGCCATGCATTGGATATCCCCATGTGCATGCTTCCCCAGCCCGTTGCTTCCAGCATGGTCTACGGTCATGTTGCTCCCAACATCCGCGGTCTGGGCGCTCTGGCGGGAACTCCCATAAGCGGCAGTGCAGGCGATCAGGCTGCCGCCCTGTTTGGTCAGGCCTGTTTTGAGATAGGGCAGGCGAAAAACACCTACGGCACCGGCTGCTTTACCCTGATGAACCTTGGCGAAAACAGTATTCGATCCGAAAACGGTCTTGTTACCTCTGTTTGCTGGTCTCTGAACGGCAAAACCACCTACGCCCTTGAAGGCAGCGCATTCAATGCCGGTTCCGCCATTCAGTGGCTCAGGGATGAAGCCGGCGTTGTTGCCACGGCGCACCAGTGTGACGTTCTGGCAGAGAGCGTGGATTCCACCGGAGGTCTGTACTTTGTTCCGGCCTTCACCGGTCTGGGCGCTCCCTATTGGGATATGTACGCTCGCGGCTGCTTCTTTGGTCTTACCAGAGGCAGCGGCAAAGCAGAGCTTGCCAGAGCAGTGCTGGAAAGCATTGCCTATCAGGTCACGGACCTTGTTCGTACCATGGCAGCTGATTCAGGTACCCCTATTTCTGTCCTGCGTGCCGATGGCGGCGCCAGCGTCAGCGATTTTATGATGCAGTTCCAGGCCGATATGCTTGGCATCCCTGTTGACCGTCCTGCCATGATCGAATCCACCGCAGTTGGCGCTGCGTACCTTGCCGGTCTTGCCACAGGCGTTTGGGAAAGCACCGATGAAATACAGCGCATCAGTCAGCGTATATTTGTTCCCTCCATGGCTGCCGACCAGCGTGAAGAGCACTACAGCAAGTGGCAAAAAGCCGTGCGGCTTTCCCGCATGTGGGGTCAAAACGACCTGTAGATCACCCTGCACTCTTTATCGCTGTTGATATAATCCATGTCTTGCTATATAATGTACTCGAATTTCTAATCTTGCTGATAAGGAACGTATAAAATATGAAAATCGTTATTGTAGGTAACGGCAACATCGGTTATTTTCTTACCGAGCAGCTGGTCGAAGAAGAACACGACGTAGTTATTATAGACCGTGACCCGGAAGTCCTTACCCGCTGCATCGAGGCATTTGATGCCATGGGAGTATGCGGCAATGCCGTATCTCCCGACATCCAGCTGGAAGCATCGGTAGATACCGCTGATCTTCTCATTGCCGTGACCAACTCCGACGAAGTTAACCTTCTGTGTTGCTTTCTTGCGAAAAAACTGGGCTGCCGCCATACCATAGCCCGTGTACGCAACCCGGAATACAAGCAGCAGATGCGTTTCATGCGTCAGGATCTCGGTCTGTCCATGAGCATCAATCCCGAAGAAAGCACCGCTCGGGAGGTATTCGGTCTTCTGCAGTTTCCCTCTTTCCTCCACCGCGATTCCCTTGCCAACGGTAAGGTGGAGCTGGTTGCAATACATATTAAGGAAGACAGCCCTCTTAACGGTATTCCCCTGAAAAACATCTCCAGAATAGCCAAAGTCAAGCTTCTTGTCTGTGCTGTTGAGCGCGACAATGAGGTCATCATTCCCGGGGGCAATTTTGTCCTTCGGGCGGGAGACAACATGTCTGTTACCGCTGCAAAGACCGATCTGGTTACACTGATCAAAAATCTGAGCATCGGCAATCCTCACAGAGCAAAAAACGTTGTTCTGCTTGGCGGCGGCATGATCTCTGCCCAGCTTGCAGCAAGACTCAGCGCTTCCGGTGTATATGTCAAGATAATTGAAAATGATCTTGAACGCTGCCGTGAGCTCAGCGAAGCTTTGCCTAATTGTCTTATTATCAACGGAGACCCATCTTCAAGCGATTTTCTTCTCAGCGAGGGTATAGACAAGACCGACGCGGTCGTTACTCTTGGCGATTATGATGAAGAAAATATTGTCCTTTCCATGTTTGCCGCTCATATGGGCGTGCCAAAAACCATAACCAAGTTGGACAGGCTGGAATACTGCGACATGTTCAGCAATATTGGCAGCGTTATAAGCCCTCAGATGGTGTCTGTAAATGAGGTCATAGCCTACGTCCGCGATATGCAGAACTCTCAGGGCGGAGAAGTGCTTGCCGTTCATCGTATTCTTGAAGGTCGGGTAGAGGCTCTTGAGTTCTACGCTTCCGGCACAACCCGGAATCTTGGCGTTCCTTTGGAAAAGCTCTCCATTCGCAAGGGTATCCTGCTTGCCTGTATCATCCATGGCAACACACTCATCGTTCCCACCGGCAAGGACCTGATAAGTCTTGGTGACACAGTAATTGTTGTTTCATCTGCCGAACAGCATATCCACAGCTTAAACGATATCTTTGATCCCGAAGTCTGATAATACTGATTTTGCGAATCAACACATAAAGAAAGGTACTGTTTGAGATGAATATTCGAGCTGTCTTCACCTATCTTGCCTATATCATGCGAATAGAATCCCTTACAATGATCCCTGCCATGATAATCGCCATGGCTGAAAAGGACAACGACTGCGTATTCGCCTTCGGTGTGGTCATAGCAGCACTGCTTGTTTTGAGTCTTGTCACATGCGTGCTGAAACCCGAAAGGAAAAACATATCCACCAGAGAGGGTGTTATCATAACTGCCCTGTCGTGGGTACTCATTTCCCTGTTCGGAGCTCTCCCCTTCTGTATAAGCGGTTGGATACCCAACTATATCGACGCTGTTTTTGAAACCGTTTCCGGCTTTACAACCACCGGTGCGACTCTTTTGACCAACGTCGAAGCGCTGCCAAAAAGCCTGCTTTACTGGAGAAGCTTTACTCATTGGCTGGGCGGCATGGGTGTACTGGTATTCATGCTTGCCATCGTTTCGCTTAGCAAAAACAGCGGCACAACCATATATATAATGCAGGCCGAAAGTCCCGGTCCCACCACAGATAAACTGGTACCAAAGCTGAAGAAAAACGCGTCCCTGCTGTATATTATTTATCTGGTAATGACCGTTATACTTTTGGTTCTGCTGCTCCTTGGCGGCATGCCGCTGTTCGACAGCGTTATCCATGCTATGGGCACAGCCGGTACCGGCGGTTTTTCCAGCATGAATATCTCCCTGGGCGCTTATGACAGTTACTACCTTCAAGGCATCATTGCCGTTTTTATGGTACTGTTTGGCATCAATTTCAATATGTACTATCTGGTTTTGGGACGCCAGTTCAAAAAGATATTTTCAAACGGAGAGTTTTTGCTTTATATATGCATTGTTGCGATAAGCACGCTGGCAATAGCCGCGAACATCTATCCAATGTTTGGAAATGTTTTTGATTCCCTGCATCACAGCTTCTTCCAGGTAACTTCAATAATCAGCACCACCGGCTATTCCTCCGTAGACTTTGACCTGTGGCCTCAGTTTTCAAAAAGCATTTTGATATTCCTGATGTTTACAGGTGCCTGTGCCGGCTCCACCGCAGGCGGCATAAAGATGATAAGAGTACTCATACTTGGCAAAGCCGGTCGGAAAGCTCTGCAAAAACGGTTGCATCCTCACAGTGTAAAGGTCACCAAAGTCAGCGGCAAACCCGTATCCGACGATATAGTTTCCAGCATACTTGTATATCTGGCCATCTATGTTGGTATCATAATCGTATCTGTAGTTCTTATATCTATAGATAATTTTGATTTTGAGACTACTTTTACCGCTGTAATGGCATGCTTCAACAATATCGGTCCCGGCTTCAGTGTCGTTGGACCCATGGGCAATTTCTCTACTCTGTCCGCATTTTCAAAGATCGTTCTTACCATGGATATGCTGCTTGGCAGACTTGAGATTTTCCCCATGCTGCTGCTGTTCCTCCCATCAACATGGAAAAGAGCTGCTTGACATGACTGAAAAAATAGCTGAAAACATATACAGGCTTCAAATACCGCTGGAAGGCAATCCCCTGAAAAGTCTCAACAGCTTTGTTATCAGGGGCGATACCTGTCTTCTTATCGACACAGGCTTCCGCACTGATGCCTGCAAAGAAGCAATAACCGCTCAATTAACCGAACTGGGCGTGAGCCTTGACAATACAGATATTTTTCTGACTCATCTTCATTCTGACCACACCGGGCTTGCGGTCGATCTGCACCGGGAAGGACGAAGTATCTTTGTTTCTCAGGAAGACGGACTCAGGATGATAGCCTATGGTAAAGACTCCACCTGGTCCAAAACTGACGACTTTTTCCGCAAAAACGGTTTTCCTCAGCAGATACTTGAGAAGCTGAAAACAAGAAATCCCGCCCGAGCTAACGCTCCCCAGCCTTTTGATGAGCTGACCTTCATTGAAGACGGTCATGTGTTTGAATACGGCGGCTATCGAATTCAGGCATTACTGGTTCCCGGTCACACTCCCGGACATATGTGCCTGTACATTCCGGAGCTGGAACTGCTTTTCATGGGCGACCACATCCTTTATGACATAACCCCCAATATAACCTCGTGGTCCGGGTTTGATGATTCTTTGGGAAGATATCTGGAAAGTCTGGAGAAAATAAAAAAGCTGCCCGTTAAGACAGCTTTGCCCGGTCACCGCGAGATAAGCGGAGATATGTATGAAAGAGCAGATGAGATCAAAGCCCACCATATGCGCAGGCTGGATGAAGCGGAAAGCGCAGTTAAAAGCTCTCCCGGCTGCACAGCCTACTATGTGGCAAGCAAAATGAGCTGGGATATCCGGGCAAAAAGCTGGGAAGATTTTCCAATTTCCCAGCGCTGGTTTGCTGTGGGCGAAGCGATCGCACATCTTGACCATCTGGTGGTTCAAGGTCGGGTAAGGACTGAAACCGAAAATGAAATCGTGCGGTATTATCCGTGCTGAAAAATACGGGACGTTAAGGTCTGATCTGTGACCGTAACGTCCCGTAAATACTATCCAATATAAGTTACTTCGGCATGCTTTCTTGGCGCTGTACGCCTGAATTTAACATCAGGATGACCAATTACCAGACATCTGGCAATAACTCTGTCGCCAAGGCCTATGATGTCAGCTATCTCCTGATTGCCCGCTGCTCCGCCGCAGAAATAGCCGCTGTACAGCATACCAAGCCCCTCGGCAGCGCACTGAAGCTCCATGCACTGGGCGGCAGCCGCCGCATCACGAACTGCGTCCGCGGGAGACAGGACAAGGATTATAACAGGCGCATGGAAGAACAGACGGTCAACGCCGTTTTCGTCTTTTCGGAACTCTTCATACATCTCGATAAGGCTTCTTCCTCGGCTGTCAGCCTCAGTTCCGAGCATGTCCTGAGCCATTTCATTCAGCTTCACCAGCGACAGTCCTCTTATTTTATTCTGTACAGCGCGATCACGAATGACCACATAAGACACAGGCTGGGCGTTTTTGGCAGTAGGGCAGTAACGTCCTGCGTCGATAATGCGGTTTATCTGCTCATCAGACACAGGCTTGTCAGTAAACTGGCGGACTGCCCTTCTGGACTTGATAAAATGCAGGAAAGTCTCACCGGAGGGCATATCCTTCAAAACAGGCTGTACTTCTTCCATGGGGTATTCGGGCAGAGTCACTGCGTCCACAGGACATACGGCAATACAGTGTCCGCACTCGATACATGTTCCGCCGGGAATAAGACATGCCTTGCCGTCCTTTATCTCGATTATACGCTTGAAGCAGTCTTTTACGCAGCTGCCGCAGCCGATACATTTATTATGGTCAAAGGTTATCATAGTCGTACCTCCGGAGAATTAGTTGGTTCGTATTATACTTTCGATAATCATATAATATCCGAAATGTTGCAGCGTGTCCAGAAGAATAATTCTGCCGAAGCTGAGGATTTTCATGGTAACTGCTTATTTCTGTTTTCCTTTGCTGTTCTGCAGGAGGCAATCAGCAATCTTCTGATGTTTCCGCACAGCTTTTCAACATAATTATATGTGTCATCATCAATTCGATTGGTTTCATGCATCAATTTCAACCAATAACTTGTCTCGCTGGATTCTTTCAATGCGATCTCCAATTTTGCTATAAAGTCTTTCTTGCTCTGTGCGTATTGGGCTTCATGAATATTGGCTCCAACCGAAGTTCCTGCTCGAGCAAGCTGATCTGTCATATAGGAGCTTTTCGGAATTCTAACACCGTCAACCAAATTTACAATTGCCACTGCAAACTCAAAAGATAAGTTAAGAAGCTTATTTTCGCACATAAGTAAACCTCACTTTTAATTCACCATGTTTCTGCAAATGATATATCACTATCGTGATATGATATACGACTTCGTCGCATGATATATTCTGCCTTTGGCAAAATATGATATAATATCCGTTCATTCATATGCCACAGGCATATATCATCGCACGAAAGTGCGATATCATAGCGTTAGCTATATCACCCGTTCCGCAAGGAACGGATATCATTGAAAAGAACCACATTTGTCTTTCAGACAAATGTGGTTCTTTTCATGGAGCGGGCGACGAGGCTCGAACTCGCTACCTCCACCTTGGCAAGGTGGCGCT
>CAZIPP010000020.1:0-17644 GCA_964541215.1 uncultured Oscillospiraceae bacterium | reverse complement strand
AGCATTTGCCGTTTCCAAAGATGCAGCACAACGGTAACTATTATTGCGGCAGCTTCCGGTATACCGTGACTTCCTGAGAAAATACTTACGTTTTTGAGGCAGTATACCACCAGCATACCAAAGATGGCGGCCGGCAGTGCTTTGCCCAGATACTCGATATATTTGGGTGTGGTGCGTTTTTCCGAGAAAATCATAAAGGGTAAAAACCTTGTTGCCATAGTGGCAAGAGCGCAAATGCCTATGGTAATGATGTGCTGGGTAACAGTCATGCCAAATCACCTGCTTTCTCGATAGGCTTACGCAGGAAGGTCAGCAGACACAGAATGGTTATCATGGTGGGTATCATAAAAGAGTCCGCGCCGAAAATGATAAGACATACAACTGACGCCACCAGTCCAATAACAGAGGATATGTGGCTTTTTTCTTTAAGCAGCTGTTCCAGAAGTATAACCACAAACATTGCAGTCATGCAAAAGTCAAGACCTTCGGTGTTGAATTGAAGCAGGGAGCCAAGCAGACCGCCAAGCAGGGAAGCGGTTATCCAGTAAGAACGGTTGAGCATGGTTACAAACACCATGAACCAGCCGCGATCTACTCCCTCGGGAGGTTCAACGCTGCAATTTATCGAAAAGGTCTCATCGCAAAGACCGAATATAAGATAATACCGTTTCCAACCAAGCCCCTTATATTTGTCCAACATGGCAATACCGTAAAACAGATGCCTTGCCTGCACCAGCATAGCCATAATAAGGGTCTGTAAAGGCGCAAACGCGCTAAGCAGCATTGTGACCATTACAAACTGCAGCGAGCCGCCAAAGACGATTATGCTTATCAGAAGGGGGTACCAAAAGCTAAACCCCGATACATTCATCAAAATCCCGTAAGCCAATCCAAGAAACCAGAATCCTGCAAAAATCGGTATAGTATGGGGAAAGGCAGCTTTTAGGGCTTTGATACGTTTTCCTTTTTCTTTTACTTCCATGTATTTTTATTCACTCCTTGCATACTGATTTTAGCATCTATACATTCCGTAATCAATCAGTGATTTTAACAAAATAGTGTTGCGGATGATAATACAATCCTATTATTCTCACAGATGTGGTATAATGCTTCTATCGCATTATTGAAAGGAGCGTAACATGTTTACAATAGGATGCCATCTTTCATCATCAAAGGGTTACCTTGCTATGGGCAAAGAAGCCGTTTCCATAAACGCAAACACTTTTCAGTTTTTTACACGCAACCCAAGAGGAGGCAACGCCAAACCTCTGGATGTTGCCGACATTGAAGCATACAATGCTTTTGCGGCAGAAAACGGTATAAGCGTTATTCTTGCCCATGCGCCATATACGCTGAATGCCTGTGCAGCAAAGGAAGATCTTAGAGACTTTGCATACCGTGTTATGACCGAGGATATTTACAGGCTGGACATGATACCCGGAGCCATGTACAATTTTCATCCCGGAAGCCATGTAAAGCAGGGAACAGAAAAGGGGATAGAGCTTATCTCCGAAATACTTAACAAGGTTCTGACCGAGGGTCAGAAGACAACTGTTTTATTGGAGACCATGGCAGGCAAGGGAAGCGAGGTCGGCGGAAGGTTTGAAGAACTGCGAGCCATAATTGACAGAGTTGAGTTAGATCGGCATATGGGTGTTTGTCTGGACACATGCCACGTTTATGACGGCGAGTATGATATAGTCAACGATCTTGAAGGTGTTCTTGATGAATTCGACCGCATAATTGGTCTTGACCGTTTAAAGGCTGTTCACATCAATGACAGTAAAAATCCCTTTGGCAGCCATAAAGACAGACATGAAAAAATCGGTGATGGCAGTATTGGAATTTCCACATTTAAGCGTATAATCAATCATCCCTCTCTGCGCGATCTGCCATTTTATCTGGAAACGCCCAACGAGCTGGACGGTTACGCAAGGGAGATAGCGCTGTTGAGATCCCTGTATAAATAATAATGCCATTTCGATGGCGATTAAGTCGCTGAGAAATCCCCATCTTATGAGTACATCACTCTAATAAGATGGGGATCATTAGCAGCTAACTATTTCCTTATCAAGCCTTCTTTTTTCATTTGCTTACTTTTCCTGGATATGGCTTTGTTTCGCTCCCATTTGTTTTTCAGAAACTCAGCTTTCTCATCAGCCAAACTCGCTTCAAGCCTTAGTTCACGATAGCTATTCCAACGCCGGTGGGATAGTTCTCCGCTCATAAGGGCTGACTGAACAGCGCAGCCGGGTTCGTGCTCATGGGTACAGTCGCTGAATCTGCATTTGCCGATAAACTTATCAATATCAGAAAAAGCTTCTTCCAGTCCATCAGTCACGTTCCATATACCCAGTTCTCTCATACCGGGAGTGTCAATGATCATAGCTCCGTTTTTGAGCATGATAAGCTGGCGGCGAGTAGTGGTGTGGCGACCTTTTCCGTCATCCTCCCTGATGCTGTTGACAGACATTATATTTTCTCCTGCCAGAGAATTTACAAGGCTTGACTTTCCCACTCCCGAAGACCCCAGAAACACGATAGTCTTTCCCGACGTAAAGTATGTACTCAGCGCCTCGAGGCCCACTCCGCTTTTTGAGCTGACTGCATGTATCGGTACGCCGATGGCTATGCTTTTAACCTTCTCTATTGTGATATTATGGTCTCCGGGAAGATCTGCTTTTGTAAGTATAACTATAGGCTGAGCGCCTGACTGCCACGCAAGGGTAAGATACCGTTCCAGCCGACTGATATTAAAATCCTGATTCAGCGACTGCATAATGAACACATAGTCAAAATTTGCAGCAACCGCCTGTTCACCTCGTCCGGGAGTCGGATCCTTGCGGGAAAAATATGTTCGGCGGGGAAGCGTTTTGATTATTCGGCTGTCACCGTCCTGAACATGATCGATCAATACGAAATCACCTGTTGTAGGGTAGGTTTCATCACCTTCGTAATATTCTCCCGTCTTTAGTCGAGCATAGGTCTTTCCATAGTCGCAGACTATTTCAAACCGTTCGCGGTGAACAGCGGTGATCCGTGCAGGGGTATATTTTTCATTTACTGAATTGGCTGTGCAGCCGTAATCTTCGATTTTCAAGTATGTTTACCTCCATATTCAGTTTGGTGTTTTGAAAAAGTTTTGTGTGACTCATAAAACATCAACTCCTTTCAAAAAACTGACTGAAAATGGGCGCAAAAATACCGCGGCAAAGCAACCCTGTTTTCCTGAGGCTGCTGAACGCGGCTGAAAAAGGTTACCTGAAAAACGGCACAACAACAGTGGAGGTCTATACCCCCCAACTATTCGCGCCCATATTCAGTTATACTGCGGGTACCTCGTATACAGTCATTATTATAGTCTCCTTTCTGCCTGAGGTCAGGCTATTTGTGAACAGTGTACTATTATTTGAATAGACTGTCAACTTAATGGCGGTTATTATTTCTGAGATACATATTGGAATTTAAAGTTTGATTCTTGGCGATAAATATTCTTCCATAATAGCCGGCAAACAGCCGCAGGTTTTTACACCTGCGGCTGCCGCTATATTAAGAAAAGAAAGAAAATGAACAAACGATTTTATCTTGCAAGATATCTGTTATGAGCATCTGTCTTGATTTGAATTATCTCTTCAAGACCAAGTTCATATGCATGGTCAACAGCTGCCTGATAGTCTTCCATACCGGCTTCACCGTTGATATATTTTGCCATGAACTCTTCAAACAGGGTGCCGATGTCACCGGACAGAGCATAATAGGTTTCGCTCTCAACAGCAGTCATATCGCCTCTGATGGTGTATTCGGTAGTGCGGCCTTCAAACCATATCTCATTGCACTTGTTCTGAGCTTCGGTGTTTTTGCTGTTCTGCAGCTTCTCAACTGTAGGATGTGAAGAAACAGGTGTGCCATAGCCAACATAAAGCTGTACGGCTGTCTGCATGGACAGTCCGTCGGGGTTATTCATAATGAGTTCAGAGAAGGTAGGCTCACCATTTTCATCATAAGCAAGGGCTTCGCCTTCACGACCAAAGGATGCGGCAATGTTGCCTTCTTCGGTATAGAACCAGTTCAGATAACCAAGCGCCATTTCGGGATCGTCGCAGGATGTGGTGATGGTCCATGCATTTTCCGCGTTAACGCTCTTTTCCTCACCGCCAACGTGCAGCTGCATACCTTCTTCCATGGTGGGCATAGGAATGGGCTGCAGATCAATGGTTCCGTTAGTGTACTTGTTTATGAAGGTAGTTCCCATCATGGTGTTGCCGGAAACAACAAAGCCGGAGTCATCGTTGAGGAATATCTGCTCATACTGACCTGGATTTGTTATGGACATATAATCTGTACAAAGTCCATTGCTGTACCATGACTTCAGAGTGTCCAGATAAGGAATGAAGTTGTCGTTCATAAAGAAGGGGACAGCCTCGCCGTCTATCCAGTTGAACTCCATGCCGCCGGAGAAGTTTCTCATTGAAAAATCAAAAGAACCGGCGTATTTGATAAATAGACTGTCTACCAAAATGGCATTTGTGCAGCCCTTCTCGTTTTTGAAAGCCAAAGCTACTTCTGTCAGTTCATCAATGGTATCAGGCACTTCAAGATTCAGCTCAGTAAGCCAGTCCTGTCTTATCTGCGGTCCTTCTGTACGGGTAGTTGCTACTGGTGCCACAGAGGTGATATATCCGGCGTCTGAGGTCAGCAGCTTCAGAATATCGTTTTCAACTGCGAAAGCGTAGTAGTCAGGCGCAAACTCTTCCAGCATACCGGAGATGTCAACAGCGACTTCATCTTCAACTGATGCATCTTTACCTGCGGTGTAAAGCGAATCCATAGCCTTGAAATAGGTAGGATATTCACCTGATGCAACGATAAGATTCAGCTTTGTCAACTCGTTTTCGGGAGTTGTCAGCAACCAGTCCATACGTATTCCTGTCATTTCCTCGGCAAGCTGATAAACAGGGAAATCGCTGAGGGTATCGGTTATCATGTTGGCAATGTTGCTGGGTACAGAAGCAAAGCAGTCGAACACAACAGTTCCGTCAGCCAGAGGATACTCTACAGAATAAACGACCTGTTCTTCTTCAACAGGAGTTTCTTCCGTGACCAGCTCCTGTTCCTCGACAGTTTCCTGCTCCGCAGGAGTTTCTTCTGCCGAAGAAGATTCTACAGCTTCTTCAACAGGAGAAGCTTCACTTTCAACAGTTTTTTCACCGCCTGCACATGCGGCAAGCATCATCAGTATTGAAAGTGCCAACAGTACAGAAAGCACTTTTTTCATAATTATTCTCCTTATATGTGATTATCCAATATACTCGGCAGCGATATTACCTGCCATAAAACCTGAAGCCATTGCCCAGGGCATCTCGCCGAACTTTCCGCCGGAATCATCCTTCAGGAACAGACCACGGCAGCTGTCGCCTACAGCGAAGAGACCGGGGATCTGCTGACCGTCGGTTTTAAGTACGCACAGTCCGGTGTCGGTTACGATACCACCGGAAGCGGATTCGCTGAAACGACCGCACTTAACAGCATAGAAAGGCGCGTTAAGGATCTTTTCCTTCTTTGCCATACCGCCAAAGCCCATGGGACCGGGTGCGGCAGGTTTGGGATTCTTGGCTTCTTCTTCGGCCTGTGCATTGTAAGCATCAATGGATGCCTGAAGCACCGCAGGAACGCAGCCGATCTTTTCGGCAAGTCCTTCGATGGTCCATGCTTTGAAAGCAGGCCAGCCGTTCATGGCTTCTTTGTTCATGGCTTCGAGGTAATTCTTGCGTTCTTCCATTGCGCTGGTGTCGGTGCAGCTCTTTATGCCCTGTTCACCGCCGCGATGAACAGCATCTATATCCAAAATCTGATAAATAATACCGCCTTCGATGGTGTCCAGAGGACCTCCCGCCATGCCGGGACCACCGCCGCCGTGGGTCTCAAACAGATTGCCGTTGACATCTACCATGGGATTTCCGCGTCCTGCAAGCGTGAATACTGTATAGTTCCAGGGATGGTGGACAGGACCGCCGGCGGGAACTCTGACCCGCTCCAGGTCAATGGCGCCGCCAATATCTTCCACAAGAGCGATACCATCACCGGTGGAACCGGCAACAGACAGACGCTTGACCGGCTGACCATTGAAGAAGTTGGGGTTAGTCTTCATCATCAGTTCATCATTGTGAGCAAAACCGCCGGTGGCGATAACGCAGGCTTTAGCCTTGACGGTGACCTGACCGCCTTTATCTTCACATACTACTCCGCAGAAGCTTCCGTCGTCATTGGTAAGCAGCTTGACAGCCTTAGTGGATGTCAAAACTTCCATTCCAAACTGGGAAGTGCCGACTTCCATCATTTTTTCAACAACGTATGTACCCATCCAACCTGGACCCATGGAGGTATCGGTACATTTTGTATTCTGGCTGCGGACAGGGAAGTCTATCATAGCTCCGATGGGACCGGCAAATGGGCTGTCTCCCTGGGGTTTTGCTTCCTGCTTGCCGTCCTTCTTATCATCCTTTTTTCCTTCACCGGGTGCAGCTGCGGGACCACCGGGACCACCCATTTTAAGTACAAATTTGCCTTCAGTGCCGCCAAAGGTACACAGCCAGTCGAACATATCCGAAAGGGCATAGGTTGCGTTGCGCAGCATTTCATAATCCAGCACGCCGCCTGTACGCTCATAAAGAGACTTAATGCTTTCCTCGCGGGTATCAGCAACGCCTGCCGCTTCATGCCACTTGGTATAACGCATCATAAATCCGTGACCAAGGGTTGTATTGCCGCCGGGCTTTTTTGCTTTTTCGACAACTATTACTTTTTTGCCGCTGAGCTGTGCTGCTCTGACAGCAGCTACAAGACCGCTGCCGCCTGCGCCGAGTACAACAAGGTCGCACTCTTTTTCAATCGGTTCATGGGCTTCGACCACCTCAGGATTTTCGGGGTCATAGATTATACCGGATGGACATACTTCGGCGCATTTGCCGCAGCCAATACATTTAAATTCGTCTATTTCGTAGCTTGTTCCGCAAAATCTGATAGCGCCCACAGGACATTCATTGAAACAGTAATGACATGCCGAACAGCGCGGTCCAATGTAATATGACATATTTTCTCTCCTTTATTCCTCCATAATTTACAGTTTCCTGCATGCTTCAAGTTTAAAATAAAATAAGCTTGGGCGTAAAGACACAAAAAGCAGAGTTTGCTATCATTTTATAAATGCGTTTACTATGGATACAAAATTGTTTCATTGACGAAATCGACTGTATGCTTTATTATTAAGTCAGCAAAATGGTGTTATGGAGGTAAGCAGTGGAAAAGCTTCAGATAGAGATTGAAAAGCTTCAAATGGAGATCGCCGAACTTAAAAACCAACTTGGGCAGGCAGACAGGGGTTATACCTCATTTCGCAGAGATATGTTTTTTGTCCATGCTCTTGGCGGTGGTTTTTACCCGGATGGCGAGCATCTGATCAATGATGCCGTACGTTCCAGCATTGATCTGTCACGCCCGGATTTCATTATTCTTACTTCCAGGATCGAAACATGGGGACCTCTTTTTTCAGATGGCAGCAATGTTGATTTCCGTGATATGTTTTTTATCCTCAGAAACGTTTTGGAGGACGTGTTCGACCCAGACATTACCGCTGCGGCTGCTGAATACCAGGGCTATACGGTAACTATCATCAACTTTGATACTTCAAAAGACGATGCTTTCGGATCTATAAGAAGATCTGCTCAAAAAGCAGTTGAGTTTCTTGAACAGCATTTCGATATAAGTATCACCATTACTGCCAGCAGGGTGTATTCAGATACCATGAAATTTGCTCAAATGTACGAAGAAACTTTGGACATTTTCGAGTACCAGCAGCTTGTTTGCAATGAAGATCTTCAGGTCACTTTTTATGACGATCTTCTTCATACCAACTTGCCGCCCTCATCCGTGAAGTATCTAAGCCTTGAATCCAAAATGCTGAATTGCATTCAGAGTCAGGACTTTGATGGTCTTCGTCAGGCGATACATGAGCTGGTCTCGAAAGAGTTTATTGATACACAGCCGTCAATAAGCACCTTCCGCTTCAGAATATACGGTATGGTCAACAGTATGCTTTACATGACCGATGCCCTTAAAGACATTCTTGGCTATGATTTTTATATGCAGCTCAATCCCGGTCACAGGCTGGTGGAATCAGGACGCACCCTGAACGATTTTCTCATGACCACAGATGCTCTTATCGACGAGATAGAAGCGCATTTTAATACGCTGAAAAAGGAAGAACCTCCTCAGTGGGTCATTGACATAGATAAATATATCGACGAAAACTTCCGTGACTTTAATCTTTCCGTCAACTATATTGCGGATAGATTCAATCTCAGTCCCGCTTACTGCTCAAGGATCTATCGGCAGTACAGGGGAGAGCGGCTGTTCGATGCCTTGCAGAAGAAACGACTCGAAGCCGCAAAGCAGATGCTTGCAAGCACAGATACTGTTAAGGACATAGCCGACAGCTGTGGTTTCTCCAGCTCTCTTACCATGAATCGTGCCTTTAAGCGTTACGAAGGCGTATGTCCTTCAAAGCTGAGAGGATAATATAACCGTTTAAGCTATATGACCTGTGTTGCGGCTTGGAAAAGGACAGCTTTTTCAAGCCGCGATCCATTATTGAAGTTGCCAATAACGGTAAGTTATGATACAATGTTTAATTGGAACAAAAGGCGGATTTTTCCGTTAATTAAGATATAAGAGGTTATTCATCATGGATACTGCTAAGAAAATAATGCTTTCGGGAATCAAACCCAGCGGCGACCTTACTTTGGGTTCTTATCTTGGAGCTATCAAAAACTGGAGCGATCTGGCAGACGAGTTCGACTGCTATTATTTTATGGCTGATCTGCACGCCATAACCGTTCGTCAGAACCCTGCCGACCTTCGCAGAAGAACTACAAATCAGCTGGCTCAGTACGTTGCCTGTGGTTTGGACCCCGAAAAGAACACTCTTTTTATTCAGAGCCATGTTCCTGCTCATGCTGAGCTGGGCTGGGTCCTTAACTGCTATGCCATGTTTGGTGAACTGAGCCGTATGACCCAGTTTAAGGATAAAAGCGCCAAGAATGCTGACAATATCAACGGTGGTCTGTTCACTTATCCTGCTTTGATGGCTGCTGATATCCTGCTGTACAATCCTGATTTCGTTCCGGTAGGCGAAGACCAGAAGCAGCACTGTGAGCTTACCCGTGACATAGCCAATCGCTTTAATGGCATCTATGGTGATGTATTTAAGGTTCCCGAACCCTACATTCCCAAGGTTGGCGCCCGAATTATGAGCCTTGCCGATCCCACCTCCAAGATGTCCAAGTCCGAAGATGAAGACAAGGGACGTATCCTTATTACCGACAAGCCTGAAGATATCATGCGTACCTTCAAACGCGCCATTACAGACAGCGATACAGGTGCAGGATGTGTACGCTACGATCCTCAGAACAAGCCCGGTGTTTCCAACCTGATGACTATCTACTCCTGTGCAACAGGCAAAACCTTTGATGAGATAGAAAAGGAATTTGCTTCTGCCGGTTATGGCGTATTTAAGCCCGCGGTTGGTGAGGCCGTTGTTGAAATGCTCCGTCCTATTCGTGAAAAGAGCGAGGATCTTATGAAGAATAAGGATTACCTCAACAAGCTTATGGCAGATGGCGCTGAAAAGGCTTCCAGAGTTGCCAACAGAACACTCAAAAAAGTATACAAGAAAATCGGCTTTGTTTTGCCTAATGGAAGATAACCTATGACTTTAGAGACTTATTCACTTGTACTGATAACCCTTGGCGTGGCAGTTCTTGCTTCTTTTCTGTTCACGCCGGTGGTCAAGGCTTTTGCCCAAAAGGTAGGCGCAGTAGACATCCCCAAGGATGAGCGCCGCATGCACAACAAACCTATACCGCTTCTTGGCGGTCTGGCTATATTCATGGCTTTTATGCTGGCTGTTCTGCTGTTTGCAGAGATCGATCATCAGGTCAGGGGAATGCTGCTCGGCGCTGTTATCATTGTCCTTTTGGGTGTTGTTGATGATATCCGCCCGCTGAATGCGATCTTTAAGTTTTGCGTTCAGATCCTTGCTGCCGTTGTGGCTGTGGCTCATGGCAATGTTATCCAGTTTTTATCAAACCCGATTTTCTTTGGCGACAGCCAGTATTTCAATCTGGGTTTTCTGGCAGTTCCTGTTAGCATCATTTGGATCGTTGCCATCACCAACGCAGTTAATCTGATAGATGGTCTTGATGGTCTTTCTGTAGGCGTATCTGCCATCAACTCCGCAAGTCTGCTGGTAATATCTCTTCTTGTAAGTGACGTCAACGTTGCTATCATGGTAGCCGCGCTTCTTGGAGCGTGTCTCGGATTTATGCCATACAACATCAATCCTGCCAAGATATTCATGGGAGACACCGGCTCAACGTTTTTGGGATATATTCTTGCGGTGCTGTCCATTCAGGGGCTATTCAAGTTCTATACGATCATTTCTTTCCTTGTACCGTTCCTTATTCTTGGCGTCCCCATTTTTGATACTGTTACAGCCTTCTTCCGCCGCATCCTGAAGGGTCAGGCACCATGGAAGGCTGACCGAAGCCACATCCACCATAAACTCATAGATATGGGCTACAGTCAGAAACAGAGCGTTGCAATACTGTATCTTGTAACAGCCATTCTCGGACTGTCTGCTGTTATGCTCACTACTGAGGGGTGGGTAAAGTTTCTGATACTCGCAATAGATGTTGTCCTTGTTTTGTTCATCACCAGATGGATACATGAAAAATCACACCACCCCGAGAAGGAAAAAGAGAATGAAAAAGATTAAAGTTATGACTGTTTTCGGCACCAGACCAGAAGCTGTTAAAATGGCGCCTCTGGTAATGGAGCTGCAAAGCCGCCCTGAAATAACCAGCATTTGCTGTGTAACCGGTCAGCATCGTGAGATGCTCGACTCCATGCTGCAGGTCTATGGCATCACTCCTGATTATGACCTGGACATTATGGAGAAAAACCAGACCTTGTCCACAATCACCTGTAAGGCTCTTTCAGGCATGGAAGATGTCCTTAAAAAAGAGCAACCCGATATACTGCTTGTCCACGGTGACACTACGACCACTTTTTCAGGCGCTCTGGCGGCCTTTTATCAACAGGTCCCTGTGGGTCACGTAGAAGCCGGACTCCGCACCTGGGACAAATATTCGCCTTTCCCGGAGGAGATCAACCGTTCTCTTGTAGGACGCATCGCTGAACTGAACTTCGCGCCAACTTCCAACAATGCTGAAAACCTCATAGCCGAGGGTATTAAAGACGGCATTTTCATTACCGGCAACACTGTTATCGATGCAATGAAATATACCGTTCGTGATGACTATAAATTTGAAGCCGAGGCTTTGAACTCTCTCGATTTTGAGAATAAAAGAATAATCACCGTTACCTGTCATCGCCGCGAAAACTACGGAAAACCTCTTTCCGATATCATGCAGGCGCTGAAAAAGATAGTTGAGACCTTTGAAGATGTAGTTATCGTTGATCCTGTTCATCTCAGTCCAATTGTTCGCGAAACTGTTTTTGGCACTCTTGGCGAGCTGGACAGAGTATGCCTTATTGATCCGCTTCCGGTAGATGATATGCATAACCTTATGGCAAGAAGCTATATGATCATCACTGATTCCGGCGGACTCCAGGAAGAAGCTCCCGCACTGGGTAAGCCTGTATTGGTCGTCCGTAAGGAGACAGAACGCCCCGAAGCCGTTAAAGCCGGAACTGTAAAGCTGGCAGGAGTTGAGACCGATGTTATATTTGATATGGCTTCTGAGCTGCTGACAAGCGAAACAGCTTATCAGCAAATGGCAAAGGCTGTTAATCCCTATGGCGACGGCAACGCTTCAAAGCGCATAGTAGATGCTATTCTGTGGCATTTCGGCGTCAGTGATAAGCGACCGGAGAACTTTGCAGGTTAAGAAATAACATTCAATTTGAAAGGGGAGAGGTCGGATGTTTGAACGCACAAAGGCAACAAAAACAGTTATACTGCTCATAATCGTTGTGGCTATGCTGGCAGCCGGTCTTATCCTCACTTACATTCTGAGTAATAACGATACTGACGTCGAGATAGTTTTGCCATCGCCCACTGCCGCTTTAGATGCTGAGCCTACTGCCGAGATCGCTCAGACAGATACGCTGCTGAGTGTCAGCCCCGAAAATGTTAAGAGCGTTTTGTCCACTGTTGATCGTCCCACGAGTTATCAGCGATCGCTCGAAATAAGTATCATCAATGGTGAAAACGTTGCAACTCAGACTGCGGATGTTTGGGTAAGAGATAACAGCCAGTATTTTGAAATAACCGATGGCAGAGTAAAACGCCACGTTGTTATTGCAGATGGTCGTATAAACATTTGGTACGATGGGGAAGAGAACATACACTCCTTTGAGGAAAATGAGTATTTTTCTGCCGATGACCTTATTGGTATTCCCACCTATGAGGATATTTTGAAAACTGACGAGAGTTTGATAACATCGGCTGACTATGTTGCCGATGCAGATGGAGTTTCTTCCCTTTATGTAGAGTTTGTTTCAGAAGACAGCAAATATCAGTATCGATACTGGATATCTCTCGAAACCGGTCTTCTTAACGAAGCTGTTACTCTCTATAATGGTGAAACTGTATACTCCATGCGGGAGACATTCATGCAGCAGCTTCCCGCTACCGACACTGAATTTGACGACAAGTTTGTTATCCCAGGAGCATAAACAGCAGAATTATCAGCAATTCCTCATCCTCGTCCTCAAGATACAACAGGACGAGGATGAGTATTAGTATGAGGTCAGATCTATCCAGTTTATCAGGAAGTAATCTTCGGAGCGCTGAAGCTATATTCCCGGACAGCAGAGAATGACCGTGGGCTTTTTCCCGGCGTTGCTGGATATTATCATCGAAACATGGTTGATAGTCACAACCAATCGAGTCCGGTATGTAACGATTGTACATTTACAGCTCTCCAATCAATCCGCTTTCCAACGCGGTTTTTGCCAATTTTGACAGTCTGGATATTTTCAGCGCTCTGTCAAGCCTGTTTTGCCGTTCATCACTGAGATATGGTTTGATAGCGCACAGCAGGGCAGAGTATTTGCTATCGGACGTACTTCCTAATTGTCCCGCTAAAGACATCAGACTTCCGATATCTATACCCGGATCATTGCTTTGCTCAGGCTTGCTATCTTCGCTTTTGTCGCCAATGGATTGTGCAAGTTTCATTATTTGAGCCATGCTGTCAGGATCATTTAAGACAGCATTGAGCCTGTCTTCAAACTCACTCATTTGACTTTTTTGTTCAGCTCTTCCACCAGATGCTGGGTTTCAGGCTGATTCATCAGTGGCTCAAGTATACGTTTCGCTTCGTCACTGTTGCCCGAGCTAATAGCGTTGGCCGCCTTTTTTATGGCTGCACCGCCATCGCGACTGAGGATCGAGATAAGCTTTTTACCGTCCTCACTGTTCAGAACAGAGCTTAGTTTGTCCTTATTTGCAAGAATTTGTGACATATTAGGGTCTTTTTTCATCTGAGATACCAGTTTTTCTTTATCATCCATTGTTATCATTCCTTTCTGCAAACTGTGTACAGTAACAATATATTCCATTGTTTTTGAAAAGGTGCTTAAATTGAAGATACTTGTTTTATCCGATTCTCACGGAAATTTCAACGCAATATACGACATTACCGAAAAAGAAGCCCCCGACCTCATTATCCATCTGGGAGATGGCGCAAAAGAGGCCGAGGACATTGGTTATGCTTTTGATAAAAGAGTAATATCCGTTCGCGGTAACTGCGACTGGGGCAGCAGGCTTGAATCTGAGCTTTTATACGAAGTGGCAGGGAAGAGGCTGTTCATCTGTCATGGACACACTTTTTCAGTAAAATCAGGTATAGGCACTGTAATTGAAGCGGCTCATAACGCTCAATGTGATGTGCTGCTGTTTGGTCATACCCATCAGCAATTATACATGGTAGACAGGGGAATGTATGTGCTTAATCCCGGCAGCGCAGGATACATGAAACAGTATGGTGTAATCACCATCGAAAATGACAGCATTTCTGTCGAAACAAAGACTAATCGTTAGATTCAAACTTTACTTTTCCCAAAGGATTTGCCTTGGCAGCAACACGAAGACCATCATTGTCTACGTGGGTATATATTTCTGTGGTGTTAAGGTTTTCATGCCCAAGCACTTCCTGAAGCGTTCTGACGTCCACACCGCTGTCGAGCATTAAAGTCGCCGCGGTGTGGCGAAGCTTGTGGGTTGAATACTGAGTAGTATCCAATCCGGCTTCACCAAGATGTTTTTTCACAAGGTAATGTACGCCGGATTTTGTTATCCGGCTATAATTTTTTGACAGAAACAACGCTTTGGGATCACAATTGGGGTTATTGGGGCGGACTTCAAGATACTCATCAATAGCGTCAATACAGTTGTCATTAAGATAGACGATGCGCTCTTTATTTCCTTTACCAAGAACACGCAAATGATCTCCGCGATAATCACTGATATTCAGCCCGACCAACTCAGAAATACGAAGACCACAGGACAGGAATATTATCAGAATAGCAAAATCCCGTTCCTTATACTGACCATCAACCTTTGTTAATAATTTAACAGAGTCATCAAACGAAAGATACTTGGGCAAAGTTTTGCGAAGTCGCGGATATTCCAGATCAGCCATAGGATTTTCTTCCAAAAGCTGCACCTTATTGGTAAGATATTTATAAAATGATCTTATGGAGGAAACTTTGCGGGCACGCGCAGCGGAGCCGATACCGTTTTCACTGTAGCGGCTTCGGGAATTCCTCACACGATCATTGCTCAGGAAAGACATATATTCATAAACATCAGACATTGTAATTGATTTAATGAATTCAATATCAATGTCACTTATGGAGATATCATCGAGTTCAGTATTTTTATCAACTTTACCTTTATGGAGTTTCATAAATCTGAAAAATATCCGAAGATCAAGGTAATACTCATTAATGGTACGTTTGGACTGACCCTTGATCGTCTCATGATACGCAAGAAAATCACGCAAAATGGTAAAAGAATCGTTTTTGACATCCATTTTCTTAAAAACATCTCCCCTCAACTGAACAAAATTTTTATTTTGTTCAGTTGTTTATGTGTTCATTTTAGCATATTGAACAGAAAATATCAATATGTAGGCGAAATAATTTTCTATAATTCTATCCCCCTACCGCTTGATTATCCATGGCAAAACGTTATAATAAAAATGTATGAGTAATATAATGTCTAATTATGGCAAAACAAGTCAAATTATAATTGGAGGTTTTCAAGTTGGACACGAAGTACATATATCTGTTTTCTGAGGGCAACGGAAATATGCGCGAGCTTCTCGGCGGCAAAGGTGCGAACCTTGCTGAGATGACCGGTCTTGGTATGCCTGTTCCTCAGGGCTTTACCATCACCACCGAAGCCTGCACCCGTTATTATGAAGACGGCGAAACAATTGCTCCCGAAATCGAGGCCGATATTTTCGCATATCTGCGCAAGATGGAAGATATCTGCGGCAAGAAATTTGGTGACGCCACCAATCCCCTGCTTGTCTCCGTCCGTTCCGGTGCCAGAGCTTCCATGCCCGGTATGATGGATACCATCCTCAACCTTGGTCTTAACGATACTGTTGCTGAGGCTATGAGTGAACTTACCGGCAATCCCCGTTTTGTTTACGACGCTTATCGCCGCTTCATTCAGATGTTCTCTGATGTTGTTATGGAGCTTGATAAGCAGGATTTCGAGAACATGATCGATCAGGTGAAGGAAGCAAAAGGTGTTAAGTTTGATAACCAGCTTACCACCGAAGATATGAAACAGCTTGTAGTTATGTTCAAGGAATACTACAAGAGCAAAATGGGCGCGGACTTCCCTTCCGACCCCAATGTCCAGCTTATCGAAGCCATCAAGGCCGTTTTCCGTTCCTGGAACAATGAACGTGCTATTTACTATCGCCGAATGAATGATATCCCCTCCAGCTGGGGTACTGCTGTTAACGTACAGTCCATGGTATTCGGCAACATGGGCGACGATTCCGGTACCGGCGTTGCCTTCACCCGTGACCCCTCCACCGGCGAAAAGAAGCTCTACGGCGAGTTCCTTATGAACGCTCAGGGCGAAGACGTTGTTGCCGGCGTTCGCACTCCCCAGACCATCGACCAGCTGGCAGAGGTTATGCCCGAGGTTTATGAACAGTTTGTCGAGATAGCCAACCGTTTGGAAAACCACTACCGTGATATGCAGGATATGGAGTTCACCATTGAAAAAGGTAAGCTCTATATGCTTCAGACCCGTAACGGTAAGCGTACCGCTCAGGCTGCTCTGCGTATTGCTGTTCAGCTCTATGATGAAGGTATGCTGACCAAGGAAGAAGCTCTGATGAAGATCGAGCCCAAGCAGCTTGATACCCTGCTGCATCCCAATTTCGACGATGCCGCTCTTAAAGCAGCAACTCCTGTTGCTTCCGGTCTTGCCGCTTCTCCCGGTGCCGCCTGTGGTGCTGTTTATTTCAACGCCGCTGAAGCTGCTGCCGCTGCTGCCAACGGTCCTGTCCTTCTGGTACGTACTCTCACCTCTCCTGAAGATATTGAGGGCATGAACCTTGCTCAGGGCATCCTTACCGCTACCGGTGGCATGACCTCCCACGCTGCTGTTGTTGCCCGTGGTATGGGTACCTGCTGCGTTTCCGGCTGCGGTGACCTTGTTATTTACGAAAACGAAAAATACTGCACCATCGGCGGAAATGTTGTTAAAGAAGGCGAATTTGTCTCCATCGACGGCTCCACCGGTAAGGTATATCTTGGAAAGATCCCCACCACCGATGCAACTGTCAGCGGTGATTTTGGCAAGATCATGCAGTGGGCTGACGAAGTCCGTACTCTTAAGATCCGTACTAACGCTGATACTCCTGCTGATGCCGCACAGGCTGTTGCTTTCGGCGCCGAAGGTATCGGTCTGACCCGTACCGAGCATATGTTCTTCGATGCAGACCGTATTCCCGCTGTTCGTGAAATGATCATTTCCCGCACCACCGAACAGCGCAAGGCTGCTCTTGATAAGCTGCTGCCCATGCAGAGAGGTGACTTTGAAGGTATTTTCAAGGCTATGGAAGGTCGTCCCGTTACCATCCGTCTGCTGGATCCTCCCCTGCATGAGTTCCTCCCCACCGAGGATGAGGATATAGCTGAGCTTGCAAAAGAAATGAACGTTACTTTTGAACAGCTGAAAGAAACCGTTGCTTCTCTCCACGAAACCAACCCCATGATGGGTCATCGTGGCTGCCGTCTGCCTGTCACCTACCCCGAGATCGCGGCAATGCAGGCTACCGCTATCATTGAAGCTGCTATAAACGTAAAACGCGAGACCGGTCTTGAGATCGTTCCCGAAATCATGATCCCCCTGACTTGCGAAGTCAAGGAACTTGCATTTGTTAAGAAAATAGTTGTTGATACCGCTGACGCTATCATTGCTGCCTCCGATGTTAAGGTAACATATATGGTCGGCACCATGATCGAGATCCCCAGAGCTGCTCTGACAGCTGATGAGATCGCCAGGGAAGCTCAGTTCTTCAGCTTC
>CAZIPP010000019.1:7031-17646 GCA_964541215.1 uncultured Oscillospiraceae bacterium | reverse complement strand
GGTCCCAAGGGTCTGATGCCCTCCCCCAAGGCCGGCACTGTCACCAACGACATCGCCAACGCCATCAAAGAGATCAAAGCCGGTAAGATCGAGTACCGTCTCGACAAGACAAACATCATCCACTGCCCCATCGGCAAGGTTTCCTTCGGTCCCGAAAAGCTGACCGAAAACTTCGAAGCCCTCATCGGCGCTGTTGTCAAGGCTAAGCCCGCAGCTGCCAAGGGTCAGTATATCCGTTCCTGCGTCGTTGCTTCCACCATGGGTCCCGGCGTTAAGGTAAACACTGCTAAGTATTAATCAGCATTTATTTTCTAAAAGGTCGATGACAATAACATTGACCTTTTAGAAATATCAAAAATAGCTATTGACATATTATTGTCAACCTGCTATAATATTCTGGCGCCGTAGACAGCAGGAGGCATTAGCCGTAACGAATTCATCCTGCCGAGGAAGCAACACTTAACTAACTGTTACTGTGTCCTCGTGTCTTTTGGCGCGAGGACACTTTTTTCATTCATCATCACGGAGGTGAAAACTCAATGCCTAACGAAAAGATTCTTCAGTCCAAGAAGGAAATCGTTGAAGCTCTGGCTACCAGAATGCAGAACGCACAGGGCGGCGTATTCGTAGACTACAAGGGTATCACTGTCGCCGAGGATAACGAACTGCGTAAGCAGCTGCGTGAAGCCGGTGTTGAATACACTGTTGTTAAGAATACTCTTACTCGTCTTGCCGCTAACAAGATCGGCTACACCGAGTTCGACGAACTTCTTAACGGTACCACTTCCCTCGCTACCTGCGAATCCGACTGTATCGCTCCCTGCCGCATCCTTGGTGAATTTGCCAAGAAGACTGCCGGTAAGTTCGAGATCAAGGGCGGCTTCGTTGAAGGCAAGGCTCTGCCCGTATCCGAGATCATCGCAATGTCCGCACTTTCTTCCAAGGACGCTCTGCTGTCTCAGGTTCTCGGCACCTTCCTCGCACCCATCTCTTCTCTGGCCGTTGTTATCGACCAGATCGCACAGTCCAAGGGCGGCGCTCCCGCCGAGGCTGCTGCTGAATAATGCAGCTTGACTGCAATCCTACAATACTAAAATTATTTACGGAGGTTCATTAAAATGGCCAGCGAAAAAATTACTGCCCTTATCGAAGAAGTAAAAACTCTTAGCGTTCTGGAGCTTGTTGAGCTCGTACACGCTCTCGAAGAAGAATTCGGCGTTTCCGCCGCTGCCGCTGCTGTTGCTGCTCCCGCCGCTGGTGGTGGCGAAGCTGCTGCTGCTGAGCAGACCGAGTTTGACGTTATCCTTGCCGAAATCGGCGCCAACAAGATCAACGTTATCAAGGTCGTCCGCGAAGTTACCGGTCTCGGCCTGAAGGAAGCTAAGGAAGTCGTTGACAACGCTCCCAAGGCTATCAAGGAAAAGGTTTCCAAGGAAGACGCTGACGCTATCGTCGCTAAGTTCGAAGAAGCCGGCGCAAAGTGCGAAGTTAAGTAATTTTGCTTCAATATTCAACACTCCCGGGATCTATTCCGGGAGTGTTTTTTGGTAATTATACATGTTTAATTTTAACAATGAATTTGACCGCATTACGGGTTCTGACGGTATCATGCTTGAAATTATCGAAAAAAACTGCGGCGATGATATCATTCTCCCCTTTTACTATTACAACATTTTGGTCAATGGCACAGTTGTCGGAAAGATAAGTATACGCATTGGCGACAACTATCACTCTTACTATAATGGTCACGCGGGTTATGAAATAGATGAAGCGTATCGCGGCAATAAGTACTCACTCGCAGCTCTGAAGCTTGTTTTGGAGGTTGCAAAATTCCACTGCATGGATCGCATCTACTTGACTTGCAGAAAAAGCAACTACGCTTCCCAGCGTATCATTTCACTTGCGGGTGCTGTCCACCTCGAGGACGTTTCAATGCCTAAAGATTTCTTCGCCTGGTTTGAAGGCATCGAGGAGCACAGCATTTTTGAACTAAAGCTATAGATGCCGCCTATAATTGTAATGCGTTCAATTTTTAATTTGCAATTATCCTTTTTTTAACACCAAATCTTCACGAAAATCACCTTTTTATGTTTGCATATTGCAAATTTTAATACTATAATGAACTCATATTTTGTGATTTGTGCAATTTAGTATACGAAGAATCCTAAATATTGCACAAACCTGGAATCATTGTGGGAGGTTTAATATTAATGGAAATCAAACAGATAGCGGTTATCGCTGACAAGATCAGAGAAAATGTATCCAAGGTCATTGTCGGCAAGGAAGAAGAGCTTGACCTCATTATGGTCGGTCTTTTCTCCGGCGGCAACATCCTGCTGGACGACGTTCCCGGTACCGGCAAGACAGTCCTTTCCAAGACTCTTGCCAAGTCCGTTGACTGCGACTTCAAGCGTATCCAGTTCACCCCTGACCTGCTGCCTTCCGATGTAACCGGTCTTAACATCTACAACCAAAAAACCGGCGAGTTCGACTTCCGTCCCGGTCCTGCTTTTACCAATATTATGCTGGCCGACGAAATCAACCGTGCTACTCCCCGTACCCAGTCTTCACTGCTGGAATGTATGGAAGAAAAACAGATCACTGTTGACGGCGAGACCCGTAAGCTCGATGCTCCCTATTTCGTCATTGCTACTCAGAACCCGGTTGAATCTTCCGGTACTTTCCCCCTGCCCGAAGCTCAGATGGACCGTTTCCTTATCCGTATGAAGCTTGGCTACCCTGTAGGCGATGATGCCAAGAAGGTTCTTGATCGTTTCAACGACGCAAACCCCTATAACGAGCTTGAAGCCGTTGTTACCAAGGAAGAGATCATCGATATTCAGAATTCCTATGCTAAGGTTTTCGTTTCTGAACCTATCAAGGATTACATAGTCCGTATTGTTGACGCCACCCGTACTCTTGAAGACGTATCTCTTGGTGTAAGCCCCCGTGGTATGCTCGCTATGATGCGTGCATGTCAGGCTTATGCTGCCATCAATGGTCGCGATCACGTTCTTCCCGATGACGTTAAGCGTCTTGCCGAGCCTGTTTTTGCTCATCGTCTTGTTCTTCGCAGCAGCTACGGTGCTTCTGAAAAGTCTGTTGAACTTATCGAGCGACTCATGGATCGTATAAACGCTCCCACTGAGGAACCCGGTGCCAGACTGTCTGAAGAAAAAGCTGAGACTACCGAAGAATAATAAGGAGCTAATAATCTCATGGGCAATATTTTCTGGATAATTATTGTCGTGGGACTGCTTTGTCTGCTTCAGGTTCGCTATTATTCTTCTGTTGGATTTAAAAAGCTCAGCTATAGAAGAGCCATCAGCAGAAAGTCTGTTTTTGAGGGCGACAAGATCGAAATGATCGAAACACTTGTCAATAAAAAGCTGACTCCCCTGCCCTGGGTACGCGTTGAATCAAAGATATCCAAATGGCTGCGCTTTAAGAATACCGATAACCTTGACATAGCCGATGAACGCTTCCACAAAAGCGTATTCTTTATGAATGGCTACAGCAAGATAACCCGTCGTCATGAGATCAGATGTCTCAGAAGAGGTTTCTATGATCTTTCCAACACCTCTGTGACCATTGGCGATATGTTCGGTATGGACTCCACCGGTAAGGAATATACCGGAGATACAAAGCTTTTCGTATATCCTCGTCTTCTGGATTCTGATGCACTTTCAAACGACGCTCTGAAATGGCAGGGCGATGTGGCTGTAAAACGCTGGATCCTTCCCGATCCTATGCTCGTCAACGGTATTCGCGAATACCAGAGCGGCGACAATATGCGTGACATCCACTGGAAAGCATCCGCCAGAACCGGCGAATTGCAGGTCAAGACCCACGACTATACTTGCTCCCCCCGCGTTATGATCGTTCTCAACTGTGAACCGGAAGACAATTTCTGGGGCTATCTCACAGAGGAACAAGCCGAATCATTGGAAGGTTCCCTTCGTATCGTTGCTACCTTTGCTCACTGGGCTGTACACAGCGGCATTGACGTAGGCTTCTACACCAACGGTATGAATGCTTTGAACCCCAAGGAACCCATTGGCCTTACTGCCAACTGCTCCGAGTCTCATCTGGAATCTATTTTCCAGATACTTGCCGCGCTTGTTATCAAGCAGAACGAAACAATATACCAGACCCTCGACCGCATGATGGAAGACCGTGTAAGCAACTGCGATATCATGGTGCTTTCCACTTTCTGGAACGAGCCGTTGGAAAAGCGTGCTGATCACTTGCGTTCCAGCACCAATACAGTAACCCATATCCCCATCAGAAGGGAGGTCATCGATTTTGAGGTTTAATAAGCAAAGAGCACTTTTTGAGTGCATCAACCTTATCCTCTCGATCCTGTTTGTCTTCCCTCTGGCGCTGCTGTTTGAACGGATGCTGTTCCCCAGCTCTCCCTTCATGGTACTTACTGCTTCAGCCTGTCTGTCTGTAGTTGGCTACATACTTGGAAGAGTCTCGATGTATAAATCCGGTGAAGTCAGCATTATACTCTGCGCTATCGGTGCAGTGGTCATTTGCGCTTTCATATTTATTACAGCGCCTGCGGGATATCTCTTTTACAAGATCTTCTATGCCGTGCTGGCTGGCGGCATGACTGTCCTGTTTTTCTTCATGGCTAGAAAGGCCGGCTATGTTGTTTACGCGCCTTTCGCTGTTCTCGGCATTATAATCTATCTGCTTTGCATGATAGTTTATAAAGCAGGTGACCTTTCTCCTGCCGGCAGCGAGGTAACCAACTGGGCTGCTATCATCTACTTCCTGCTGTCGCTTTACGCTCTTAACGCTAAAGGTCTTCGTAAGAGCCTGCACAAAGGTATTGATGAAAAATCTGTCCACTATCCCGCCGGTATGCAGATGAACAATTTCATGGTCATTACCGCTTTTATCATCCTTGCAATGCTTGTTTCCAACATTTATCCGCTGTTCAAGCTGTTCCAGATAGCTTCTGTTTATTTTGTTAAAGGCTTTGCAGCTGTCTTCGCGTTTATAAACACGATTCTCGATCAGCGGACCGGCAACAACAAAACTGTTGAGGATGACACAGCAACCGAGGTCGGCGCCAGCATATTTGAGGATATGCCTGAAAGCAACATTACTCTGGTTGAGGATATCATCTTCTACACCGTTGTTATCGTCTGCGTGCTCGGTGTTGTTCTGATTTTCCTGCGCTGGCTGTTCAAAAAGACCAGCAAAGGCGTAAAAAAGCTTCCCGCTTTTATGAACAAGCTCCGCTCCATGTTTGACCCCGAAGGCGAAAGCGACTTCATCGATGAGACCGAAGATCTGTTTGACCTCAAGACTGTTCTGTCAAACATCGGCGCATCCATAAGGGATGCCGCAAAGAAGATAACGCAGCGACCGGAAAAAATAGAAGACTTCCCAACAAACCGGATGAAAGTTCGATTTGCGTATAAGGAACTTCTAAAGAAAGGTCAGGCAAAGTACCCCAAAGTCGTTTGCGAAACTCCCATTGAGTTTTACGAGAAGGAGCTTAAATCTGATCCTGAACTTATCGACTTCATACTTTACTACAACTACGCAAGATACAGTAATGACGATATTCCCGACAGAGCTGTTGACCTTGCAAAGGAAGCTATGAAGACCAAAATTCAATAAAATTAAAGGTCCCCGGAAATGTCGCAACATTTCCGGGGACTTATTTAATCTGTCATTTTCAGTTTATTCCACATTTGCTCAAGCTCATGTTCAGCACATTCAAGCTTTGGCCATGCATTGATGCCATCATCATTTTTTCTTGGTATCACATGGAAATGCAGGTGGAACACTGTCTGCTGTGCGCAGGATTCGTTGGCATTAAGAATGTTGATGCCATCGTAACCAAGTGAAATATAGTGGTTTGCAACGGTCTTGATAGTCTTTGCAACATGGGCAAGAGTCTCATCATCAGCATCCAGAATATTTCTGCAATGCTTCTTGGGAACCACAAGAGTATGACCGTCAATATCCTTGGCTACATCGAGAAATGCAAGGGTATACTCATCTTCATAGATCTTATAACTGGGAAGTTTTCCGGAAACTATCATGCAAAAAATACAATCACCCATTATACAAGTTCCCTTTCATTCGATGTTTTTTCATTTCTGAAGAATCCTATAAAAACTATCAGAGCAACGATGCCCCAAAAATATGCCATCATATACGGTTCTTCAAATATATTCTCAAAATAGCAGTGCACCAGTACGCCGCACAATCCCGAGAACATACCTCCGGCGATATATCCCATCGGATCCTTTCTGGATTTGCAGCGGGAAATTGAACGCAGGCAATTGTAAAGCATACTTACAAGAGTAATGATAAATGAGGAAAGTCCAATATATCCCATCTCTGTAAGGATCTTGAGATAGTAGTTATCAACATAGCAATAGCTGATCCAAAGATAAGGCTTATACTGCATTGCGACCGCACCACCGAACATGCCCAAGCCAAATCCAAACCAGGGATTGGAGAAAAAGGTCAGATACAGCATGGCGAGAGCTTTACGACCGGCTCGTCCACCACTCTGGCTGGCATACTTGAAGTCATCGGTAAACAGGAAATCTATCCTGCTTGATACAGCCGGGATATTCAAGGCTATAAGGATAGCAAAGGCGCACAGAACAAGTATCTTTTTATCATTTATGAGTCCGAAGATAAAAACTGCAATCGCCAATGCAAACCACGCGCCACGAGAAAGCGTAAACAGGCACGCAAAGCACATCAGCACTACACAGCCCCACATGACCACTTTGAGCCTGTAATCCTTAAAATAATAGGCCAGAGACGCTGTTATGGGTGCCATCAGAGCCATAAAGTCACCCATGATATTGGGGCTTCCAAAAATCGAGTATACTCGTGTCCTGATACCATACTCGGTGGAAGTAGTCCAGCTGTCGGGTATGGGAACAGCCACGATATACTGATATATACCATGGAGAGCTATCATAGTGGTCATTACTGTAAATATGCAGCATACTATGACCACATCTTTTTCTTCCTGCACCAGCCGAAGCACCACAAAGAACCACAGAATATACTGAACGGTGGCTCTGTAGCCGGCGACGGCAATATTGAAGAAGGGAGAAACAATAAACATAAGAGCAAGTCCAACACCCAAAAAAGAAATAATGGGCATATCCAGAGGCGATACTCTGGGTTTTCTTGCTTTTACGGCAAAAATCAGGTCAAGAACAAGATATGCCGCACTGCCAAGCAGGAATATCTCATCCCAAACTGAAGCCAGGAAGCTGATACGCAGCACATCTCTCAGTACCCAGTCGATGGGAAGGAACAGAGAAAAGACTACCAGCAGCACCCTCTTCATGCCGGGTTCAAATACTGCTTTGCCAATAAGACTGTTAGATATCACGGCAGATCCGGTAAGGTATTTATATAACTTTCCCGGGATACTGCTGTCAAGTATTGGTCTCCAGCGTCCATGCATACTGTGAAGCTTTTCGTTGAACCGGTCACACCATCCGTAAATACGGCTGTTAAGTGTTATTCCGGAACCGCACATGAAAAGCTTGTCCATCACTTTTTTCAGTCCGGACAGGCTGTACTGCTTTGAAAAAAAGCTTGTTATGCGTTCAAGGACAGAATACTGATAGCAATGAGCGATAAATCTAACAAACCTTGCGACAAGACAGTTTAATATTGCCGCGCTCATTTGGGAACATCCAGGCTCATGATGGTGCCTGTAACTTCAAAGTATCTGGTCTTTACGATATGCTCTTTGCCAAGACGTACTTCCTGAGAACCTACGGGCAGATTAACAGAACCGTGAGGAACCTTGGCTTTGGCAGTAAACAGCAGATTGCACATCGTTTCATCTTCATAATAAACCGTATTGCCGAATTCGTCTTCGCCTACGGTTACATACTCCAGCAGCTCAACATCGGTAAATTCGCCGTCAACATATGTGCCGTTGGTCATAATGGTTGCGGGCATGGTCTCCTTGATACGCTCGTAAAGCTCCACATCGACCTGCTCGACTTTAACGGTATAGGTTATCTCCATATCGGAAGCTATGGCGTCGGATATCTTGTTGAAACCGATCTTCCATATAACGCCTGCCACGACAGCTACGATGACCAATATGGCGATAAGGTCAACCACATTGATCAAACCGAAAAGCTTGCCTTTCTCGTTGATAATCTTCATAGTTACGATCATTCCTTTCCGGGGTCAAGCTTGACCCATAACACCAAGTATTGTATAATAAATTGTTCAATTTAACAAGATATATAATCAAATTTTGGGAGAATGTACATGAAGGTCGTCCATCTTATCAGCGGCGGCGACGTGGGAGGCGCAAAAACTCACGTCCATTCCCTGCTTAAAGAACTGAATAAAACCATAACTGCCGAAATGATCTGTTTTACAGACGGTCAGTTTGCTGATGAAGCCCGGGAGCTTGGCATCCCTACCCATATTATTTCCGGCAGCTTCTTTTCTACTTTAAAGGATCTTGTCTCTTTCATCACAGAGGGAGGATTCGAACTGATACACTGCCACGGTTCAAAGGCCAATATGTACGGAGCCTTGCTTCGCAAAAAGCTGAAGCTTCCCGTTGTAACAACTGTGCACAGTGACTATCGGCTGGATTATATGGGTCGTCCTCTGCATCGCATTACTTACGGCACCATCAATACTATTTCTCTGCGTATGCTTGACTACCGCATTGGTGTATCAGATCCTATCGCCGATATGCTGGTCTCACGAGGTTTTGACCCTCACACCACTTTTTCTATCTACAACGGCATAGACTATTCTCTGAACAAGCCCGCAATGAACCGTGACGAGTTTTTTGCTTCGATTGATTTTCCTGTGTCCGAAGACGATACGGTCTTTGGCATTGCCGCGCGTCTGAACCCCGTTAAGGATATGCCTACACTTATCAAGGCATTCGCCAAGACACATCAGGCTGTCCGCAGCACAAAACTCGTCATCGCCGGAGACGGTGAACAGCATCAGGAGCTTGTTGAACTTACCGAATCGCTGGGAATAAAAGACTGTGTCTGTTTTGCGGGCTGGGTCACAGATACCACTTCGTTTTATGGTGCCTTGGATGTAAACATGCTCACCTCTCTGTCTGAAACATTCCCTTATGTTTTGACCGAAGGCGCCCGGATGTGCTGCGCTACCATAAGTTCAAACGTAGGCGGTGTTCCCCTGCTTATTGACCATGGCGTAAACGGACTTCTGTTCCAGCCCGGCGATGTCGATACGCTGAGTTCTCATATGACGCGTCTTGCTTCCGACAGCGAACTGCGTCTTTTCATGGGCAGACTTCTCAACGAAAAGGCCAGAAGGCTTTATTCCATTGAAGCCACTGTCTCCCGCCAGCTGGGAATATACAACACTATTCTTCGCAGGAAAAACGCATCTGTCAGACAGAGAAACGGTGTTCTTATCTGCGGCGCCTATGGCAAGGGTAACGCCGGCGATGATGCGATCCTTGAGGCGATAGTTGCCGAAATGCGCTCGATAGATCCGGATATGCCGCTGTATGTTCTTTCACGAACTCCAAAAGCTACAAGTGTTTTCTATCGGGTGCGTTCCTGCCATACCTTCAATGTTCCGGGTTTTTTGAGAATAATGAAGAAAACCCGGCTTTACCTCAGCGGCGGCGGCAGTCTTATTCAGGATGTAACCTCCACAAGGTCGCTGATGTATTATCTGTACAGTTTGAAATGCGCGAAAAAACTGGGTAACAGGACCATCATGTATGGCTGCGGTATTGGTCCCGTTTCCTCGGAGAAAAACAGAAAAAAAGCAAAAAAGACTATCAACAGCTATGCGGATATCATAACGCTCCGTGAAAACAGTTCTCTTGATGAGCTGCGCTCCATGGGCGTGGACAAGCCTGAGATAATCCTTTCCGCCGACCCTGCTCTGACATTAAAGCCTGCTAATGACGGAGCCGTTGACAGCTACCTTATCAGCAGCGGTCTTGACCCAAAAGGTGCTTTTATCTGTTTCGCACTACGCCCATGGCAGGGCTTTGAAGAAAAGATCCCCTGCTTTGCTGAAGCCGCGGACTATGCTTTTGAAAAGTACGGACTGACTCCTGTCTTTCTTCCCATAGAACCCAATCGCGACGTACCGGCAGCTGAAAGCGTTGTTGCTCAGATGAAAACAGACGCTATCATTCTTCCCAGACCCGATACAGGCAGCATGGCAGTTGGGCTCATGTCACGAATGAAGACTCTGGTTTCAATGAGGCTTCATGCCCTCATATTTGCAGCCGGAAGCGGTATACCTCTTGTTGGCGTTGTATACGACCCAAAGGTGAGCGCATTTTTGGATTATATCGGACGGGACATTTATTCCGACCTGTCTGATCTGACACCAAGCCTTTTGATATCAGAAATTGACAAGGCTGTTGCGCTTGCCGATAACAGCGATGAACTTGGTTCGGCTGTAGCACGTCTTCTCAAAATGGAGAACGCAAATACCCAGGCAGCAGCAAAACTGCTGGAAAGAAGGTTAGAAGCATGAACCAGATAGTATGCATTTCAACCTCTCCATGGAAGCCTCTGCCAATGAGCAAACAGCAGATACTTTCAAGAATCCCCGACAGTGAGATAAT
>CAZIPP010000019.1:0-6931 GCA_964541215.1 uncultured Oscillospiraceae bacterium | reverse complement strand
TGCTTGACCCGGAGCTGGTCGATTCCATGGAGTATGACCTTACAAAAGAGGCTGACATGGTTTTCTGCACAGCCATGGGGCTTCAGCAGCGTCTGCTTCCTTACAATGACAAGGCTGTTTTGATCCCCAACGGCGCTAACTATGAGCTTTTTTCAAAAGCCGCAGGTGATTTGCCCTGTCCGGATGAGCTGAAAGACATATCCGGTCCCATTATCGGATTTACCGGTGCGCTTCAGGAATGTATAGAATACAGCTTTGTTGCTCATGCTGCCATACAGCGTCCCGACTGGACATTCGTTTTTATCGGCAACCGTCTTCCCGCTGCGGATCTTTGCGGCATAGACAACATGAGCAATGTCCGTCTCCTTGGAGTTAAGCCTCAGGATCAGCTTCCGGATTACATCGCTCACTTTGATGTCTGCCTGAATCTTTTCAAAACAGACGAGCTGACAAAAGATGTAAGTCCTCTGAAATTCTACGAATATCTCTGTACCGGAAAGCCTGTTGTGACCACTCCCGAACCTCAGCAGGTTATGGCGTTCAAAGATATGATCTATGTTGCTGCCACAGCCGATGAATTTATTGAAAAATGCGAAGCTGCCATGTCAGAAAGCTCTGAGGAGCAAAAGAAGCTGCGCATGGAAGCCGGTAAAAGCTGCAGCTGGGACAGCAGAGCCGATCAGTTCGTTTCAATACTTCGTGAGCTGAACATTCTGGAATGATTACCTTGACCAATTGTCGATGATTTTAGGTCTGATTCCTTGTATAACCATACAAATTTGGATTTTTTACCTTTGTTTTCTTGCAAAGATTCCCACTTTGCTTTAAATTATAGTATTATAGAAAAATAATTCAGATAATGAAAGTGGAGGAGTAGTTTTGAAAAAAGTTGCCGTGATCATGGGTTCAGACAGCGATCTTTCTGTCATGAACGGCTGCATCGACATTTTGAAACAGTTTGAAGTTCCCTTTGAAGTACGTATAATTTCTGCTCACCGCACCCCCAACGCTGCTCACGAATTCGCATCGACCGCTATCGACAAGGGTTTTGGCGTTATAATCGCTGCGGCAGGCAAAGCTGCCCATCTTGGCGGTGTTCTTGCTGCCTACACCACCCTGCCGGTTATCGGCGTTCCCATTAAATCTTCCACTCTGGACGGTCTGGACAGTCTGCTTTCCATAGTTCAGATGCCCAAAGGCATACCCGTAGCGACCGTAGCGATAAACGGCGCTGAGAACTCTGCTCTTCTGGCTATCCAGATGCTGGCATTGTCAGATAATACTCTTGCACAGAAACTTACCGATTATAAAGAAAAAATGGCTGCCGAGGTCGCTGCCAAGGACGAAAAAATCAGCCGGGAGGTAATGGCATGAATAAAAACAGCAAAAGCGAAAGCTACGCCGCTGCCGGTGTAGACGTTACCGCAGGATATGAATCAGTTGATCGCATCAAACCTTTGGTACAAAGCACCTATATCCCCGGTGTTATTGGTGATCTCGGTGGTTTTGGCGGTCTTTTCAAGCCTCAGCTGGACGGTATTGAAGAGCCTGTTCTGGTCTCCGGTACCGATGGCGTTGGCACTAAGCTGAAAATCGCTTTTCTGACCAACAAACACGATACTGTCGGTATAGACTGTGTTGCAATGTGTGTCAACGATATTGTCTGTTCCGGTGCAAAGCCCCTGTTTTTCCTTGACTACCTTGCTGTTGGCAAGAACTTCCCCGAGCGTATTGAGAAGATAGTTTCCGGTGTCACCGAAGGCTGCCGTCAGGCGGGCTGCGCGCTTATCGGCGGCGAGACCGCGGAAATGCCCGGCTTCTATCCCATCGACGAGTATGACCTGGCAGGCTTTGCTGTAGGTCTGATGGATAAGACCAGGGTCATCGACGGAAGCAGCATCAACGATGGCGATATTCTCATCGGTCTTGCTTCCTCCGGCATCCATTCCAACGGCTACTCCCTTGTAAGAAAGGTTCTGGATGTTGAGAACCGCGACCTTAGCGAATACATTCCCTCCCTCGGCAAAACTCTTGGTGAGGAGCTTATTACTCCTACCCGCATCTATGTAAAGTCCATTCTGGATCTTATCGGATCCGGCGTTAATGTTAAGGCAATATCCCACATAACAGGCGGCGGTCTTTACGAGAATGTCCCCCGTATGCTGCCCGATGGTATCGTGGCTTCCATCGAGAAAAGATCCATCCCCGAAAAGCCCATCTTCACCCTCATCGCCGAAACCGGAAACATCCCCGAACGCGATATGTACAACACCTTCAATATGGGCGTTGGCATGATAATCGCTGTTTCTCCCGAGGAAGCCGATAAGGCTGTTGAATTGCTTACCGCTTCCGGCGAGACCGCCTTTATCGCAGGCAGGTGCGTCAGCGGAGAAAAGGGTGTTGAACTGTGGTAAACATCGTTGTGCTCGTATCCGGCGGAGGTACGAACCTCCAGGCGCTTATTGATGCTGAAAAAGCCGGAAATATCAAAAACGGTAGAATAACTGCCGTTGTCTCCTCCAAGCCCGGCGTTTTTGCTTTGGAAAGGGCTGAAAAAGCCGGTATTCCGGGATATGTGCTCGAACGTAAAAATTACTCCGACAGCGGCGAGTATTGCAATGATCTGCTTGAACTGCTGGACAAGCTTGACGCAGACCTTATCGTTCTTGCCGGTTTTATGACAGTCCTCACTGCCGATGTTACCCGAAAATATGAAAACCGTATCATCAACGTTCATCCCGCGCTGATCCCCTCCTTCTGCGGAAACGGATATTATGGACTTAAAGTTCATCAGGCAGCGCTGGAGTATGGCGTAAAATGCACCGGCGCTACAGTCCACTTTGTCAACGAAGAAACTGACGGCGGACCTATTATCCTCCAGCAGCCTGTGCCCATTCTGAGCGGAGACACTCCGGAGATACTGCAGAAACGTGTTATGGAGCAGGCTGAATGGATACTTCTTCCCAAAGCTGTATCATTGTACTGCGAAAACAGGCTTGTAATAAACGGACGAACCGTAGATATAATCGACTAGAAAGGAATCTGAACATGAAAAAAAGAGCAATACTCAGCGTTTCCGACAAAAGCGGAATCATCGAATTTGCAAAAGGTCTTGTCGATCTTGGTTTCGAAATAGTCTCGACCGGTGGCACTGAAAAAGCCCTTAAAGAAGCCGGTATTGAAGTAATCTCCATTAGTGATGTCACCAATTTCCCCGAATGTCTCGACGGTCGTCTGAAAACCCTTCATCCCAATGTTCATGGCGGTCTGCTTGCCATGCGCGACAATGAAAAGCACATGCAGCAGCTTGAAGAGCTGGGCATCAACACCATTGACGTGGCTGTTATCAACCTTTATCCCTTCCGTCAGACCATCTCCAAGCCCGGTGTGACCTTGGAAGAGGCCATTGAGAACATCGATATCGGCGGTCCCACCATGCTGAGAGCCGCTGCCAAAAACTGGAAAGATGTTCTTGTTATTACCGATCCCGCCGATTACAGCGTTGTTCTTGATTCTCTCAAGACCGGCGAATATGACAAGCAGCTCCATTTCAGACTGTCTGCCAAGGTTTTTGAGCATACCGCTCATTATGACGCCATGATCGCAGAATACATGCGCAAGCAGTTCACCGATGAAATGCCCGAGCTTCTCACCGTCACTTATGAAAAAGTTCAGCAGCTTCGCTACGGTGAAAATTCCCACCAGAAAGCTACCTTCTATCGCGAACCCTTCTACAAGGAAGGCTCCATCGCCTTTGCAAAGCAGCTCCACGGCAAGGAACTGTCTTACAACAACATTGGCGACGCAGACGCTGCAATCGACATCGTTCGCGAGTTCTCCATTCCCGCTGCTGTTGCAGTCAAGCATGCCAATCCCTGCGGCGTAGCCACCGGCGAGACCATCTACGAAGCCTACACCAAGGCTTATGAAGCTGACTCTGTCTCCATTTTCGGCGGCATCGTTGCCCTTAACCGTCAGTGCGACAAGGCTACTGCTGAAGAGCTTGCCAAGATATTCCTTGAGATCATCATTGCTCCCTCTTTCAGCGATGAAGCTATTGAGATCCTTACTCAGAAAAAGAACATCCGTCTGCTGGAGCTCCCCGGTATCGACACTCCCAAAGCCGACGATATCATACTGAAAAAGGTTTCCGGCGGTATGCTGGTACAGGATTGCGACAATGTTCTTGGTGATGAAGACCTGAAGGTCGTTACCGACCGCGCTCCCACAGCCGAAGAGCTGAAGGCTCTGGCATTCGGCTGGAGAGTTGTCAAGCATACCAAGAGCAACGCCATCGTTCTCACCGGCGACAGCCAGACTTATGGCGTTGGTCCCGGACAGACCAACCGCATCACCGCTCTGGAACTTGCGATCAACTATGCCGGCGAAAAAGCAAAGGGTTCCTGCATGGCTTCCGATGCCTTCTTCCCCTTTGATGACTGCGTTGAGGCTGCTCACAAGGCAGGCGTTACCGCTATCATCCAGCCCGGCGGCTCCATTCGTGATCAGGATTCCATTGACGCCTGCAACAAATATGGTATCGCCATGGTGTTCACCGGCGTAAGACACTTCAAGCACTAAGGAGTTTTCAAATATGAAAGTTCTCGTAGTGGGCGGCGGTGGTCGCGAACACGCCATCTGCACCGCTCTATCAAAAAGCCCTAAAGTTACCGAGCTTTTCTGCGCTCCGGGTAACGGCGGCATATCTGCTATCGCCACTTGTGTTCCTATAAAAGCGACTGACATAGAGGGCATTACCGCTTATTGTACCGAAAACGCCATTGACTTCGTTATGGTTGCTCCCGATGATCCTCTTGCGCTCGGTATGGTCAACAAGCTTACCGAAGCCGGTATCCCTGCCTTCGGTCCCACTTCCGAAGCTGCCCGCATCGAATCCAGCAAGGCTTTTTCCAAAACCCTTATGAACAAATACGGCATCCCCACCGCGAAATACTGCGTGTTTGACAACACCAGTGAAGCCATCAACTACGTTGAAAAGCAGGGTGCTCCCATAGTCATCAAGGCAGACGGTCTTGCTCTTGGCAAGGGCGTTATCATTGCCGAGACCGTTATTGAGGCAAAGACTGCCGTTATTCATATGATGGAGAATAAAGCCTTCGGTTCTTCCGGTGACAAGATCGTTATTGAAGACTACATGACCGGCCCCGAAGTCACCGTTCTGTGCTTCACCGATGGTAAAAACATCGTGCCTATGCCCTCTTCTCAGGATCATAAACGCGCGTATGACGGCGACAATGGTCTGAACACCGGCGGTATGGGCGCCATATCCCCTTCTCCCTACTACACCGAGGAAGTCGCTCAGCGCTGCATGAACGAGATATTCCGCCCCACCATAGACGCTATGGCAAAGGAAGGCTACCCCTTCAAGGGCGTTATCTACTTTGGTCTGATGCTCACTGCCGATGGTCCCAGGGTCATCGAGTATAACGCTCGTTTCGGCGATCCCGAAACTCAGGCTGTGCTTTCTCTGCTGGACAGCGATATCATGGACATTTTTGAGGCAACCGTAAACGGTACTCTGGATAAGATCGATGTTCGCTGGAAAAATAAATCTGCATGCTGCGTTGTTATGGCCAGCGGCGGCTATCCTCAGAAGTACAATACCGGATATCCCATAAACGGACTGGACAGTTTGCCCGAAGACATAACTGTTTTCCATGCCGGTACAAAGCTTGAAGACGGTCAGTATCTGACCTCCGGCGGTCGTGTTCTTGGAGTGACCGCCCTTGGCGATGACCTCAGCGGCGCCATTTCAAGAGCATACGAAGGCGTTGACTGCATAAGCTTTGAAAACGCCCACTACCGCAAAGATATCGGTCGCAAATAAGACCATTACTGGAAGGAATAGAAAAAATGAAAAGAACTCTTGTTTCTGAGATTTTTGCTTCTCCGGAAGCCTTCGATAAAACTCAAATAACAGTAGGCGGCTGGGCAAGAACCATCCGTGATCTGAAATCCTTTGGTTTTATCGAACTCAACGACGGCAGCTATTTTAAAAACCTTCAGGTCGTTTTTGAAGACGGCGTTGTTGAAAACTACAAAGAGATCGCCAAGCAGAACGTTGGCGCGGCTCTTGTCGTATCCGGCACTCTTGTTGTCACTCCCGAAGCCAAGCAGCCCTTTGAGCTGAAGGCATCCATTATCGAGGTCGAAGGCACTTCTTCACCCGACTATCCTTTGCAGAAAAAGCGTCACTCCATGGAGTTCCTGCGCACCATCGCTCACCTGAGACCCCGCACCAACACCTTCTCCGCTGCTTTCCGTGTGCGTTCCGTAGCTGCTCACGCGATACACACCTTCTTCCAGGATCAGGGCTTTGTGTACGTCCACACTCCCATCATCACCGCCAGCGACTGCGAGGGCGCAGGCGAGATGTTCCGTGTCACAACTCTTGATCCTGCCGATCCTCCCAGAACCGAGGACGGACAGGTGGACTATACTCAGGATTTCTTCGGCAAACCCGCCAACCTGACTGTATCCGGTCAGCTGAACGCCGAAAGCTTCGCCATGGCATTCGGCAAGGTCTACACCTTTGGTCCCACCTTCCGTGCCGAGAATTCCAACACTCAGCGCCATGCTGCCGAGTTCTGGATGATCGAGCCTGAGATTGCCTTTGCCGACCTTGAAGACGACATGGAAATGGCTCAGGCGATGATAAAGCATGTTATTACCACTGTTCTGGAAAAGTGCCCCGCTGAGATCGAATTCTTCAACCAGTTCATGGACAAAGGACTTATCGAGAGACTGACCCACATCGTCAACTCCGACTTTGCCAGAGTTACCTATACCGACGCTGTTGAAATACTCAAAGCAGCCGGTGATATCTTTGAATACCCCGTATCCTGGGGCTGCGACCTGCAGACCGAGCATGAGCGTTACCTCACCGAAAAGCACTTCGGCTGCCCTGTTT
>CAZIPP010000018.1:13867-17983 GCA_964541215.1 uncultured Oscillospiraceae bacterium | reverse complement strand
GGTCTTTATTCGCTGACTTTGTCAGCGAACTCTACGAGGTTTTTTGACAGTCTCAAATGACCGCCATCGGCGGTCATTTTTTAATGTTCACTATTGTGATATACCTTTGAACCATCGGGTACGGAAGACACAAGCCATGTGTTGCCGCCGATGATGCAGTTTTTGCCGATGACGGTATTGCCGCCAAGGATGGTGGCGTTGGCATAGATGATAGTGTTGTCTCCGATCTCGGGATGACGCTTGATGCCCTTGACAGGGTTGCCGTCCGCATCCACCTCGAAGCTCTTTGCGCCGAGAGTAACGCCCTGATAGAGCTTGACGTGCTTGCCGATGATGGTGGTCTCACCGATTACGATGCCTGTACCGTGGTCGATAAAGAAGTATTCGCCGATGGTGGCGCCGGCATGGATATCAATACCGGTTTTTTCATGGGCATACTCTGTCATCATTCTTGGCAGCAGGGGGACACGCATCTTATAAAGCAGATTCGCCATGCGGTAAATTGAAATGGCATAAAACCCGGGGTAGCAGATAAGCACCTCATCTCTGGTCATGGCAGCAGGGTCACCTTCATAAAGAGCTTCAATATCCTTGATGAGCAGCTGCTTTATCCGGGGAAGGCTGCTTATAAACTGTTCCGCCGCCTTGTCGGGGTCAAGGGAACAGTTCTCGCCCGAAAATGCGCATGCCATCTCTATCTGGTTCTTGATGCGGCGATATACAGTATACATCAGCGTCTCGCGGTCATTACTGACGGAGCTTTTGAAGTATCTCGGAAACAGCAGAGACTGCACATCCTTGACCACCGCGATGACCTCCTTGCGGTCAGGTATGGGCTCGGTGCTCTTTGCTCCCAAAAGATTTGATGCTTTATCAAGCTCATCTATCTCGTGCAGAGATCTCAACATAAAATCCATGGCTGTTTTCTCCTATCTCAATCCTCAAACATTGGGGTAGACAGATACCGCTCACCGGTATCCATAAGCATGGTCACGATGACCTTGCCTGCGTTTTCGGGACGCTTTGCCACCTGCGCAGCTGCCCAGACAGCGGCTCCGGAGGTTATGCCCACCAGAAAGCCTTCGCTCCTTGCTATCTCCCTGCCTGCGGCATAGGCATCCTCTTCCTTAACGGTCATTATCTCGTCATATATCTCAGTATTAAGTATCCCGGGTACAAAACCCGCTCCGATACCCTGAAGCCCATGGGCTCCCGCGCTTCCGCCCGAAAGCACAGGGGAACCGGCAGGCTCAAAGCCGACTATCTTTATATCGGGATTTCTGGATTTAAGATACTCGCCCACACCGGTGACGGTGCCGCCGGTACCAACACCGGCTACAAAGATATCCACCTTACCGTCGGTATCTTCCCATATCTCGGGACCTGTGGTGCTTCGGTGGGCGGCGGGGTTGGCCGGGTTGTCGAACTGACCGCCGATAATGCTGCCGGGCATTTCCCTGTGAAGCTCCTCGGCTTTGGCAATGGCTCCGGACATACCTTTTGCGCCGGGAGTAAGAATAAGCTCCGCGCCGTAGGCTTTCATAAGCATCTGGCGTTCACGGCTCATATTGTCCGGCATGACGATTATCATTCTGTATCCTCTGGCGGCGGCAATGGCTGCAAGACCGATGCCCGTATTGCCCGAAGTGGGTTCGATAACAACACCGCCCTTTTGCAGCCTGCCTTCGGCTTCGGCAGTATCAAGGATGGACTTTGCCACCCTGTCCTTTGCGGAGCCTGCCGGGTTGAAGGCTTCAAGCTTTGCAAGCATCATGGCATTGATGCCATGGTTTTTTTCGTAATTTGTCAGTCTCAAAAGCGGTGTTCTGCCAATAAGCTGGGATATTTCGGTATATATTTTCATAGAAGTTACCTCGTAAGCTATGTTTATTTCAATTTATCATTCAAATCTATGCCCGTCAACAGCAGGAGATGGCTTTCGGCGCTATATTATTTCGGGAAGCTCTGCCTTATCTGTCCACACCACCAAAAGCATACCGTCTTCCACCTTTATCCGGGCAGCTTTACCTGTGAACTCATTGCTGACTCCCAGCGGAAAATCCGGAGTAAGCTCAGCATTTTCAAGGCTGTACAGCAGCCCCGATTCATAAACGCCCCTTGCGCTGCCGCCAACGGCAAAAGCAGACACAGTGCCTTCGCTTCCTTCCCGAAAGCTGAGAGCGCTGTTTTTTATTACCGTCATTACCTCGCCGTCGCCAAACAGAAACGCTGCCGCTCCCCTGTTTGCGATATAGCTGAGAGTCTGGATATTCGCAATGGTGTGGTCTGTGCGCCCTCCCATGCCGCCGTAGATATGAAAACAGTCATATCCCCGCTCCAGCCCAAGCTTCACAGCCAGCATCATGTCTGTATCGTCTTTCATAACAGGGTGGCGAACTATGTTTTCGCCCTCGGGCACCTGACCCAGCGAATCAAAATCTCCAACCACAAGGTTCGGTTTTATGTCAACCTTTTTCAGAGCCTTGTATCCTGCGTCGGCAGCTATTATAAAGTCCGTTTCCCGGGAAATAACAGGAAAATCCGAAGCCATCGCGCCGACGATATAGCAAATTTTATCTACACACATAAATCAACAAACTCCGCTTCCACATAATCCGCCAGCTTTTCGGGGTCCAGCATCATCTGAAGCCCACGCTGACCTGCGCTGACGCCTATCTCATCGAAAAGTATTGCCGTCTCGTCGATATAAGTTGGGTACTTTTTCTTCATGCCCACGGGACTGCACCCCCCGCGAATATAGCCTGTCAGCCCAAGCAGCTCTTTGAGATGTATCATCTCCACCTTTTTGTTGCGGGAGACCTGAGCCGCCTTTTTCAGGTCAAGCTCCTGAGCTACGGGAATACAGAACACCAGCGGACCGGTTTTGTCTCCCCGGGCAACAAGGGTCTTAAACACCTGCTCCATGGGCATACCCATGACCTGCGCCGCATGGACTCCGCTGAGGTCGCTTTCGTCAAACTCGTATTCCGCGGTCCTGTATTGTATTTTAGCCGCGTCCAGCAGACGCATGGCGTTTGTCTTAGTCATCAATATCTCTCCAAGCCATTATTTTTTAATTTTACCATTTCTCCGCCCTGTTGACAACAGTATGATTTGGAAGTAGGATCATTCCTGATAGCGTATATGCATTATGTTAACTCAATGAGTTCCTTCGCTTTCGCTCAAAATGGTATGAGAAATACTTGATATGCAGCACAAAACCCGGACACGCAATAGGGTGTTCGGGTTTTATGTTAACCTTTTTCATTTTGCTGCCGCGTACACCAGATAGGTGGTAGTTCCCTCTTCCGGGTCAACATCCAGCTCCGTACCGCCTGCCTGCTCGTAGGATATGCTTTGATCCAGCAGGTGCAGCTCACTGTTCATGGCTTCCGCGGCTTTCATCACCACATACACTGTGTGGGGTGAATCAACATTGTCGCTGCTTAGCCGCATCAGGCGTCCGTAGTCAGCGGAAGCAATGACATTTTTCGTCAGCTCGTCCATCTGCTTCGCGTCGTCCGGCATGAGGTAATGGGAAAAGTCCACGGAGCCCAGCACCAATACCTTTTTATCTTCGGCATAGTCTGCTATAAGCTCAGCCAGAGCTTTAAGGCTTGATTCCGTTGCTGTGGGCTGCAGCATAACGGCGGCAAGTCCGGTGTTCGGCAGATAGTCCGCCAGATATGGCAGGTGCCAGCCAATGCTGTGATCGTTTTGCACTGCCTCATTATTCAAAACGGCGTTGACAGACAAATCTTTGCTCAGTCTTTGGATAAACTCGCTGTCGCAGGAAATGTCTCCTTTGGGAGTTGTCCATCCGCAATCGGAATACACCACGGCTCCACCCACTTCGTAGTGGTTTGGACCGATAAGGATCACCGTGTCATAGCTTTCTGACAAAGTTTCAAAGAAGGACGCTATCATGGTAGATGCGGTACCGTGGTGAGGGATCATCCCTGCGGTCACGGTGCCGCTCAGTTCATATGCATCAGCTTTCTGTTTCGCAGCTTCATAGACTTTTTCGTTATAGTAGGATGATGGCAGGGAAGTCTCCGCAGGTGAAGATGGGGATTTCTCCGTCGGCTGCGCCGACGTTCGAAATGACAGCGTATC
>CAZIPP010000018.1:6563-13767 GCA_964541215.1 uncultured Oscillospiraceae bacterium | reverse complement strand
CAGCTCGTCTGACGTTTGGGATGACAGTTCATCGACTTCCAACGTCTCAGGCACTGTTCGAAACGACAGCGTAATGGAAGCGCAGGCTGTCAGAACAACAAGGGCAAGAGCCAGAATCATCAATCTTTTCATTTTGCCACTTCCACTGTACTGCGCTCACCTGTTACGAGCGTACCGTTGTCTATCCTTGCGGCTATAGGCATTTCCACAACGAAGCTGCCGCTGACCACAGGCTTTATCCTGTAAGACACGGTGACACTGCCCGCGGTTACTTCCTTATAGAACCGCACTGTCTGACCGTCTACATAGGCTGCGCTGTCTGCCATACGGAAGCCTGTGGGGATGTGATCCTGAATATAGACAACTCCCGGTTCATCACAGGTGACTGTGATTGTAACAACAACGTCCTCGCCCAGTTTGGCAAAGCTGTCCGCTTCCACCAGCATGGGGGCACCATGACCGCTGCTGCTCAGCTGTTTTTCCACTGTAAGGCATGGGCTTTTCTGCTCGGAGACCTCCTGAATGTCTGCCATAAAGGACGCGATGATGCAGGCATCTCCCGAGCTGACGGTGATGTTTGCTTTGCTGTACTCCTCTTCGGAGCTGAAGCTGATAACAGCCATGCCACGACGGGACACCGTTTCCGTGACCTTTATGCCGTCTTTCATATAGCTGACGGTCACCTGCTCGGAGCTGCCGGATCGGGGAGTGTAATGGCGCAGATACGTCATCAGCTCGCACAGCGGATAAAACTCGGTGTATTCGGTGTGAGAAAGGCTCTGCTTCGCGTAGATCAGATACTCTGCCAGCTGCTCTGTCTCCTCCAGCTCCATGACGGATGCCGCGGCAAGAGCCAGGGCAGTATATTCAACATTCTTTTCTTCGATCCCGCCAAGGCTGCATCGAAGCATCGACCGTTCTTCGTCAAGCTCCAGAGCTTCAAGTATGGGCGTGACATACAGGCTGTATATCTGATATGAGCTGTCGAAATCTCCCATCAGCGCAAGGGCGTAGGCAAGGCGAAGCATATCCGTATCGTCCAGCGCCGAGCCTGCTTCGGTTATAAGACTTCGAACCTCTGTCAGCACCGGCTGCTCCAGAGCCGCAAGCCCAAGATAGGCAGAGGTGACCTCCTCAGAGGAGGCATCAGTGTTTTGCAAAATGTCTTCAAACCGTGCGATAAGCTGTTCTCTGTTCACATATTCCGGAACTGCCGCTGCCAGCCTTGCGCTGAAATACGCACTGCCGCTGCCGGCATCCAGTTCGCTCAGAAGTCCGTACTTTTCCCGCAGGGGATTCAGGGAAGGCAGATCATCGGCAAAGCTTTCGTCACCTGTAAACTCTGCCATTATCTCACCTGCCAGATTTTTGGCTGCTATCTCGTCATTCCTTACGCTGCCCGAGAAGTTTACGGTATTGAGCACCCTGTTATAGGTTTTGTAAGCGGCGTTGGTAACGGTAAAGGAGATCGGATACTTGGCAGGCTCAAGGTCGTTTGCCTGCTGAGCATCCACCTGACGGGTCACCCAAAGCTCAGCGGCAGTGGACACCACCTCAAAGGGCAGCTGAACAGCGTCGCTGTGTCCCGCAGCTTCAACGGAAAGAAGCAGGGTGTAGCTTCCATGCTCCAGCTTGCCGAAGTTGAAGGAAGCATTGTCACCTGCGAGGTTTGTTGCTGTGATTATGTCAACCTCATTGCCGTTTTCGTCCATTACAGCGGCTGTATATTCAGCTTCATCGGAAGGCTCCACTTCGCAGCCGTAGGTACGGCAGCCAAAGCTTACATCATCACCGTAGATAAAGGTGTCAGAGAAGGTGGGTGACAGGAACGCGGGTAGGGATACTTCAAAATTCGCCTTGCCATCGCCCACGTTTTTGCCTGATGCAGCCAGCGCTGTGACTCGCCATGAGGTCAGGTTATCCGCAAGCTTCAAGGTTGTGCGGACTTCACCCCTTTCGTTGGTCACAAGGCAGTCAAAGCTCAGATCGTCCACAAATTCCCTGCGGTATTCCATGGGTGCGCCGCCGCCCATTTCTGCCATCATATCGCCCATGCCGCCGTAAACGGAGATATAACCCCAGCTGCGGTAGCTGTAAAGCGAAGTCAAAAAGTCTGCCGACTGTTCCTTAACGGCAAACACCGCTTCATCGGATACGCTTATGAGCACTTCCGCACCGCTGACGGCTTTGCCGCTGCTGTCGGTCACGCGGACGGTCACATCGGCTTCTCCTCCGGGAGCAAAGGTGTCTCCGTCAGTAATTATGTCAACCGAAAGCTCACGCTCGTCAGGTTCAAAGACCAGCTGCAGCTTGGAAATGGAATACACCTGATCGCCGCAGTAATAGGCGCCGATGATGTTGGCATTGGGCAGGTTCTTTTCATCGAAGTCAAGGGTGAAGGAAGTATCCTCTCTGAGCGTTTCATCATAGAAGCTTTCCTGCTGCATGAAGCTGATGAAGTAGCCGCCCTCCTCCCCTTCAAAGGGAAGCTCATAGTTGTTTATTCCGATGGTAAGCTTTTCGTTTTCGGAAAAGCCTGTCTGGTAAGAATCCTCACCGGAAACAAAGTGAAGGTTTATCTCTTCTTCCGCGGATACGCTGCCGTATAAGCTGCCTGAATACCATGCATCGGCAGATACGGTATAACCATCGCTGTCGGTGGTGGTGATGGTGAAGCTGTAGTTTCTGTCTTCCAGCAGTCTGACAGCTTCAAGGCTGCCTTTGCCGTCTTTCAGCTCCACTTCCCATGGACCGAGGCTGTTTTCAATAAACTCGTAGTTATAGAGCTCAACGTTTTTCTTGTAAACATAGTCGTAGACGGTGCCTGCGGGGCTCTGCTGCCAGTAACGCTCCACACCGGTTATGGTGACAGTGCAGTTATATGCGCCTGCGCGAATGTTTTCGGGGTAGTTTTCGGCATACAGCTCTTCTTCGGTGTCAATGCCGCCAAGGTCGATATAATTCGCGGTGATGTCTATACCGTCGGCGTCAGCCTTTGCTTCAAGCATGATGTCGTGATAGAAAAGAATGGGGTTCAGATAGCAGTAGGTAGCAACGGAATCCAGCTCTTCGGTGCTGACCGAAATATTCGCGCTTCGGGGATTCCAGCTTGTATTGTCTCCCCGATGGTAGGACACCGAAAACTCTGTTTTGCCGTTTATATCGCAGTCTGCTGTCTGTCCGCTGCCGCTCCAGTCGGGCGAGTATTCCAGCGTCATATTGGCAGCGGGAGTTCCGTCAAAGAAGGTCACATCCGCGGTGATATCAACGGCGGATATCTCGTCCGCAAAGTAAATCTCCTTGTCTGTTTCGGCAGATATTATGTAAATAGGCTTGTCGTAATTTCCTATTTCTACCGACTTGCTGTATATAGCTTCATTGTTTATGTAAACCTCTATCGGCAGGTAGTACAGTCCGCAGTCCTTCAGTTTGAATTCACAGGTAAAGCTGCCGTTCGCGCTGACTCTCGCATCTACCTTGCCAAGATAGCTGCCGTATTCCTCGTAACCGAAGCTGACGGTGACCTTATCCGGCAGAGCCACATCACGTCTTGGTGCCACATAACCCCAGACACGGATGGTATCGGTGGGCATGTATATCTCACGGGAGGTATAGACGTAGCCGTAATAGTCCTCGGCATAGGCGCTGCCATAGTCGTAACCCGCATGGCAGATGGCTGCATAATACCTGTTTGCGGCATTTATCTTAACAAGATAGCTCTGTCCGCTTTCGGCACCGGGAAGATCGATTATCGCGCTGCCGCTGCTTCCCGTTACAGCGCTGACATTTGAACCGTCAGAGCTTACCTGAACCTCCGCGCCGGAGACCACATCATCCTCAAGAGTGTCGTTTATCCAGACAAGTATCTGGTCATCGGACGCAGCAGCGTAAACTGCCAAAGTGGATACCTGGATGAAGTCATAGCTGCTGTCGGTCAGACCTTCCTCCGTTTCCATGGTGTACCTTACGGCGTAAACGCCTTCTTCCAAAGCATCCGGGAAGGCTATCTGACAGGATTCGGAATAAACGCTGTCTGCTTTGACTGACTGATAAGCTTCAAACTCCATTACCGGTGTCATGGAATCGATATCCGGGGTGAAGTTTCTGCTGTTTTCAGACTTCAGCAGATCCTCGGTGAAGGCATCGAAGGAGCCGTAGGCAAAAACCTCCACAGCTATTGGCAGATGGGTGTAGTCATAGCCTGCGGGAGATTCGATAACAAGCACGCTGTCGGGGGTGGTGCTTATAAGCTCATATTCCGAATAACCAAACAGGCTTACTCCGCTGCTGTTGTCAACGATGAAGCTGAAGCTGATATCCTCTCCGATGGCAGTACCATCGGAATCGGCAGCGGAACCGTCAAGAGTTACGGTATATTCACCGCCGGGTTCAAGACCATCTTTGGGAACAAAGATAACCGTCTTGCCCCGTTTTTCAAAATGTCCCTGCACCTCAGGCTCAATGGAAAACGCATCGGATACAGTTGTTATGTCAACTGTATCGGAGCTGAAGCTGAACTCTATTCCGCTGTCTGTGTATATCATGTCTCCCTCGGCGGGATAGGTGGATGTAACGCTGAAGGTGTCGGCAGTCTGGAATGCCCATTTTCTAAGGGTATTTCCCTCTTCATCCGTCAGTTTCAGATTGATTATGGAATTCTTCTCAAGGCTTTTGGGAGTTATCAGGATGCTGCCGTCGGAAGTGGTTTGGAGCGTGTATTCAACATCCGGTATTATGTCAACATACTCCCTGACCATATCCTCGGTGATACCGTTGGCTGTCAAAACAAATCCCGAATCGGTGGATATGCTGCTGCCCTGATACTCGGTGGCAGTGACCGAAAGCTCCATAACATCGAAGCCCATATCAACGTTGCCTGAGGCAACGTTGAACACACTGCCTATGGCAGTGTCCGCCGCAGCCTCTGCCGGTTCGCTGTCTTCCATGGCGGGAGCCTCTTTCTGAGCTTCCTGCAGCTTTGGCAGCATCAGCGCCGCTGATACCACAATGGCAAAGCAGGCAGCCAGTCCTGCCCATTTTATCCATGGACGCACTGTGGCTTTTTTGCCGGCATGTGCCGCTTTTTCAATAAGGTCATCGTCTATCTGACCGATGGCGCGGTAAAGATCCCGTTCTTTCATATGGTCACCCCCTCCTGTCTGAGATAGCTTTTCAGCTTTTCACGGAGCCGAAACAGCATTGATCGTGTTCGTCCTTCGCTCATGCCGAACCTTTGGGCAACATCCGAAATGGAATCGGAATACCAGTAACGGCGGATGAATACGTTTCGCTTTGTCTCATCCTGCTGGCGCAGCCACTGGCTTATGAGCGATGCTATGTATTTTTCCTCGTATGTGCTTTCCACGTTTTCCGGCGCCGATATACATTCCGCCAGCTCCGACAGTATCGCGTCCACCTCGCCGTTTCGCTTGGAGGCGTTGTTGTAATCGTATCTGTCCAAAGCAAGGTTTCTTGTTATCTTTCCCAAAAATGCCTGCAAGCGTCCCGGTCGTGTGGGCGGTATAGCGTTCCATGCTTTCATATAGGTATCATTTACGCACTCTTCCGAGTCTTCTTTGCTTTTTAATATATTATATGCTATTGAAAAACAGAATCTGTCGTATTTGGCAGACGTTTCAGCAATGGCCAGTTGGTCACGCTGCCAATACAGGTCGATTATCTTGCTGTCTTCCATAAACCACGTCACCTCAAGTCTGTAAAGCCGCAGCCGGCAGTTACGGCGTCAGCTTTTTCTCTCTCTATAAGTTAAAGACGATATGAAACAGAAAATGTTTCAACTTTGTTCAATATTTGGACGGAACATTAGGATGGATATACCGTCAAAAATGATGTATAATGTACGACTGATAACGAAAATGACTGATCTGCATTTAATTATACCACAATTCAGGAGATTTGCTTTGTCTATAATTTCAATAAGGGGCAAACATTCGGGCTCTGCCCACACCAAAGCCCGCAAACCCGCCAAAAAGAAAAAGAAGAATAAAAAGAAGATCATTATAGTAACTGCCGCGTCTCTTGCCGCTGTGGTGCTGCTGTACTGCGTGTGCGTTTTTTCCGGCATACCGTTCATAGCCAAGTGGCGGACGCTGTACATAGAGACCGCCATGTCCACCATGCGGTTTCAATGGCTGGCGACGGCTTTTATTCCCGACAGCGTTATTAACGATGTGCTGAGCGTCAGGTATGAGACCGATGATATGCAGGCGGATATGGAAAGCTCATGGAATGTAGAAGCATCCGAAGGGAAATCAAACCCCGGACTTCAGATAAGCGTATCTCAGGTAGAAATGAACATCAGCACAAGACCGGAGTTTGTGATGACGGAAGACGCCGCCGAGTTTTTCACTCTGTTTGACGAGCTGGATCAGGAAAGCGTTGTTGATTACTACTTTGACCATCCCGATGAGTTTGAAAACGGCTGGATGAGCGTCAGGATCAACGAAGCATCCATGGAGTCCGACGGTACGGATATGGTCACCACCCAAGGTCACCGCGTCATGGCTGTGGACGCTGAAAACGGCATACTGATCCTGAGAATAAAGTCCGACTCCTATCGCGGCGTGCTTGCGATAGTCAAAGACCCGTCCATGGTATCGGTGGCTCACGCCTCCACTCTGGGCGAAAGCGGTCAGTTTGCCCACCATATCGCAAACGATCACAACGCGCTGCTGGTCATGGGAGCCAACGGCTTTGAGGACGACGGCGGTGTGGGCAACGGCGGTACCATTTACGGTTTGTCCATCTCCAACGGTGAAAGCGTTGGTACTGCCAGCGGCGGCAACTACAAGCGGGCGGAAATAAGAAACGACGACCGTATGTACATTGTCAGCTCCGAATCGGAGGTCTCCCCGGATACACGGGACGCTGCCGAGTTCAAGCCTGCACTTATTATGGACGGTGAGCAGCTTATTTTCGATTCCGCAGGCTGGGGTATCCAGCCCAGAGCGGTAATTGCCCAAAGCAGCGACCTTGAAATGATGATGCTGGTGGTGGAAGGTCGTCAGGGCGTGAACAATATCGGCATCACTCTTGGCGAATGCGCTGATATTTTGATGCAGTACGATGCTGTTCAGGCGCTGAACATGGACGGCGGCTCTTCCGCCATACTGGTTTACGAAGGTGATCCCATCACCATGTGTTCCAACGGGTACGAGTACGGCAGGACCCTGCCCAATGCGTT
>CAZIPP010000018.1:3062-6463 GCA_964541215.1 uncultured Oscillospiraceae bacterium | reverse complement strand
CAGAAGAGTGAAAGATATACTAAACACAAGGAGCGTGTAGACAATGAAAAGAAGCTATACAAAATCCGTCACCTGCGGCGACACCTTCCCCTCAAGGGGAAGGCTTTGGGTCAGCAAGCTGACCTTGCTGACTGAGAGGGTAAACTCCAATAAGATGGGGATTTCTCCGTCGGCTTCACCGACGTTCGAAATGACAGCGACCTTTATCCTTCAACCTTTTTCTGCAACTGCTCCAGATTTTCGTGGGTTATGAGGGCTGTCTGCTCAATGCCTTTGAACTTTATCTCCCATGTCCAGCGGCCGTAGGGATATATCTTGCTAATTTCCGACAGCTTTACGATATACGCCCGATGGGTGCGCATATAGCCCTTGCCCTCAAAATACGGCCACAGATCTGCAAAGGTTTTTGATGTTATGTAAACTTCTTCCCTTGTGATGAGCCGTGTTGTGCGTTCCTCACGGGTGACCAGTATCACATCCTCCACCGGCACAAAGGATATGGCGTCCTTGTTCCTGATAACTATGGTGCGCATATCCGGCGCAGGCTCGGCAGCTCTGGTTTTTTGCAGTCTGCGCAAGGTCTGACGTACACGGTCTGTTCGGAAGGGCTTTATAAGATAATCGAAAGCATAGACCTCAAAGGCTTCCGGCATATATTCACTGTGAGCAGTGACGAAGATCACCGCTGCCTCAGGCACAAGCACGCTCAGCTCTCTGGCAGCCTCTGTGCCTGTAAGCTCCGGCATTTCCACGTCCAGAAATACGATGTCCGGTTCCAAAGCCACGCATTGCTTTACAGCATCGGCTCCGTTTACCGCTTCGCCCACCACGGCAAAGCCGTCCATGCTTTCGATTATCCGCCGCAGCATAAGCCGCATACCGGCATCATCATCGGCTAAAAAAACTTTCAGTTCCATGTGCTTTTCCTTTTTTCGGTGAGGATTGGATGACCTGTGATCGGCGGGATATGGATTCAAGTTTGATGTCATTCTGAGGAGCGGTCGGTCCGTGAGGTCAGCTTTGCTGACCTTGCTGACCGGAGCGACGTGAGAATCCCCGTCTTAAGATGGGGATCCCTCCATTGCTTACGCAATGTTCGGGATGACAGCGCAGTCAGTTTGGGATGACAGCGTGACCGTCATCGCCGTTTTGACACAGGTTTTGAGATTATCTCCGACATTACGATGGCATCTTTAAGAGACATGTTTCCTCTCAGCATGGTGCTTCTGACCTGAGGAGCAGTCCTTGTTTTTTTAGCAGCATCATGGGAAACAGTCTCTTTTGTTTCGGTTGCCGGAGCCTCCTCTTTTGGCTGCTGCGCCACAACCACTGTGGGTGCAACGGTCTTTTTTGTGTCGGGGATACGTTCCGGTGCCATATCGTTGAGCTTTTTCTCTATCTGGCGGCTGCGTTTTTGCTCGGCTTCAAATTTCAGCCTGAGTATGTCGGCTGCCATTTACTTGCCCTCCTCGGCGGAGGCTATGGAATTGCGCATCTGGGTATCGGAAATGACGTTCTGCATATTGTAATAATCCATGACCCCCAGCTTGCCTTCCCGCAGGGCGGCTGCCATGGCTCTGGGAACTTCCGCCTCGGCTTCCACGACCTTGGCACGCATTTCCTGAACTGCTGCCACCATTTCCTGTTCCATGGCCACTGCCATGGCTCTGCGTTCTTCCGCTTTTGCCTGAGCGATGCGCTTGTCGGCTTCCGCCTGATCGGTCTGGAGCTGTGCGCCTACGTTTCTGCCTACGTCCACGTCGGCTATGTCGATGGAAAGTATTTCAAACGCTGTACCGGCTTCAAGACCCTTGGACAGCACTGTCTGAGATATCTTATCAGGGTTTTCAAGAACTTCCTTATGGGTCTCGGCGCTGCCGATGGTAGTAACAACGCCTTCGCCAACACGGGCGATGATGGTCTGTTCACCCGCGCCGCCAACAAGACGGTCGATATTGGCGCGGACAGTTACCTTTGCCTTGGCTTTCAGCTCGATGCCGTCCTTGGCAATAGCCGCAACGATGGGCGTTTCGATGACCTTGGGGTTAACGCTCATCTGGACCGCTTCCAGAACATCACGGCCTGCCAGATCGATGGCTGCGGCTCGCTCAAACTCAAGAGGTATATCCGCTCTCTGAGACGCGATAAGAGCGTTGACCACACGGTCAACATTGCCGCCCGCAAGGTAATGGGCTTCCAGCTTGTTGATGGGGATATCAATACCGGCCTTTATGGACTTGATAAGAGGATTGACTATTCTGGAGGGTACAACACGGCGAAGCTTCATGCCGATGAGCGTCCAAAGGCTTATGCGAACATCAGCTGCCAGCGCGCTGATCCAAAGAGTGACGGGTACAAGGGCGAAAAATACTGCGAAAAACAGTATGATAACGGCAATAATAACTATGGTTATAACAACCTCAGGTGTCATTTTGATTCCTTCCTTTCAATTACATTCTGCAAACGATTGCTTCACATCGTCAATATTGGGATGTATTATGATTCTTCAATGGATCGATGTCAAAAACTCGCACGATCCAAGGCTTCTCCTTGAGGAGAAGCTGTCAGCAAAACTGACTTATGAGGTGTCATTTTCCACCTCATCCACCGCAAGCGGTCCCCCATCCCCTCAAGGGGAAGGCTGCTTCGATCTTACAACGATCCTGTTGCTTTCCACTTCCACCACTTCCACCGTTGAACCAGAGCGGATATAGTCACCTCTGGAAACCACGTCCAGACGAACACCGTCCATATCCATCATTCCCGCAGGACGCAGGTCGGTTACGGCTTTGCCCTCTTTTCCCAGAAGATACTGCATATCCTCCACGCCGGAAAAGCCGGACTGTGAATCGGTGGCATCAGTCAGCACCAGTTTTTTCGGCAAATAGCCTTTTGATACTAAAAACGCCGAGAGCATCAACAGCAGAGCTACCAGTACAAACAGTACCGCTGCCATGATAAGTCCCTCGGCAATGGTGTCGGCAGTAATTATTATGTCAACTATCAGACATATGATACCGCCAATGCCGAAGAATCCAAAGCCCGGCTGAAACACTTCTGCCACCAGCATTGCCATGCCGATAACAAAGATGATCGCCGATACGATGGAAATATCCGCAAAAAATGATGCGACATTCATTGGAACACGCCTCCTTTGTCAATTAATAATTAATAGTTAATAATTAATGTTATGTCAACTTGAGTATCAGCACCACAACGGCGATTACAACCACCGCTGCGATAAAACCAAACCAGTCAGTTTTACGTTTGACGCTAACTTCTTCGACCATTTTGATCTCGTCTGTATCTTGGAGTATTTTTCGCGATTTTTGAGCCCGCAGCTCATTTAAGTCGCTCCAATTAAAGCCTATGCTGCCCATTCGCTCTCCTCCTTTTTCAGT
>CAZIPP010000018.1:0-2962 GCA_964541215.1 uncultured Oscillospiraceae bacterium | reverse complement strand
CAGTCATTTCGGAACGGCACACAGGCCGTTCCCTACGGCTCCCCCTTTGGGGGAGCTGTCAAAAACGAAGTTTTTGACTGAGAGGGCAAAGCGTCTTAAGATCCTTCGCTTGCGCTCAGTGATGACAGAACATGTGCGGTGCGTCATTGCGGGCGTATGATATCCGCTCCTACAGTGTGACAGGATAGTGCAGCGGGTAATTGACGGACCGTCCGGAGGCCGGTCCCTACACCTTCAATTATATTCAATCTCCCGACTTGCGCAATACCAAACGGCTGAAAAGTACACTTTAGCGTCTAAACTGTCGTTTCTGGTGTCGATTTTGGCACGAAGGCGCAAAACACCGTTATATCTTCATCCGACCGGACAGTCATTTCTCCGCCGTACTTTGCCAGTATCCTGCGGCAGATGGCAAGCCCCATGCCGTCACCCTTATGACTGCCGTGAGTAAATCCCGCGTCAAATATTCGGGGCAGGTAAACCTTTGGAATGGCCGGTCCGTTATTGGATATCGCAAAGCTGAATCCCCTTATATCCTCCCCCAGTTCTATGGTCAGCCGCTTTGCTCCCTCCATATCTGCCATGGCATTTATGGCATTGTCTATAACGTTGCCGAATATGCGGCAAAGCTCCCAGTCCTCCACAGGGATACCCTCAAGGCTCGTGCGGGCATCGACGGTCATTTCTATCCCACGGCTTTGGCACATCTGCTGCTTTGCCTGCAATATGGCGTTGACCGCCGGGATAGCTGTTTTCAGAACCGAATTGACCTTCTGGATATCGGAATACACCTGTTCAATATAGTTGTTGGCATCATCATACTGCTCAAGCTCCATTAGACCGTAGACCACCTGCAAATGATTCAGATAGTCGTGACGCTGGGCACGGAGAGTGTTGTTCAGCTCGTTCATCTGACCAACAGACGCCTTTGTCTGGCTAAGCTCCACATCACGGTCGATCAGTGATACGGCGAACAGCAGCGATATTATGGCGCACAGCAGCGATATGGCTGCCAGCACTATCAAAAGCGCACGTATCTGAGAAAGCCCCGCATCCCCCGCGTTGATTATATACAGCGCAGCCAGCAGCAGGCATACCATCAAAACTATATCAGCAATGCAGGTAACAGCTATGGTCCTGCGTATATTTAAACCTCTCTTCAAAACAATTCACCCCGCAACTTGATTATTTATCACTCTATCGGGTTCATAGTATTTACCAAAGTTTAACACAGTCTGAAAACTTTTGCAAGGGATATTTACACGTTTTGACAAAAACACGCCAATTTGATTGAGAATTAACAATGTTGTTAAACTTTTGTTAAAGATTTAGTTGCATTATTGACGCTTAATATCTTAATTTGATAGTATCCAACAGCATGGTAAAATTCAGGCTTGGTTCTTGCTGAAAACTCAGGTGTGTCGGATTTTCCATGGGAGAAACTAATGAATCAGGAGGGTCCACCCATTGTCCCAGACCACTATCGCACTGATCCTTTTTCTTGTTACATATGTATGCATGATAGCGTTTCAGAATTGGCGTTATCTCATCGCCATCGGCTCCGCGGTCATCTTCGTTATCATCGGATATATGCCCCTGGACGGCATCATCTCCGCCATCAACTGGAATGTTCTTCTGATGCTGGCAGGTACTATGGGTACCGTTGCCATGTTCATCGTCTCAAAAATGCCCAATAAGCTTGCCGACATGATGCTCAAGCTTTGCCCCAACGTAATGTGGGTAGCTGTTGTCATGTCCCTGTTTGCCGGCGTTATATCCGCTTTTGTAGACAATGTTGCAACTGTTTTGATGGTTGCTCCCGTTGCTCTTGCCATATGCAAAAAGATGAATGTTTCACCTGTTGCAATGCTTATCTCAATTTCCGTGTCCTCCAACCTCCAGGGCGCTGCCACTCTTGTCGGCGACACCACTTCCATCCTGTTGGGCGGTTACGCGGGAATGAGCTTCCTCGACTTTTTCTTCATGGATGGCAGGTTCAGCATTTTCTGGGCTGTTGAGCTGGGTGCGCTGGCTACCGTACCTGTTATCATGTTCCTGTTCCGCAAGAACAAAAACAGCGTTTGCGCCACAGAGGTCACCAAGGTCACCGAATATATGCCCACCTATCTGCTTATTGGCACCGTTGTGCTGCTGATCGTCGCTTCCTTTATCCCCAACAAGCCTGAGCTTACCAACGGATTCATATGCATGGGTCTTTGCCTTGTGGGTATCGTGAGCGCCATTATCAAGGACAAGGGTCAGGTCAGTGTTATTAAGGATACTCTGAAGGACATCGACTTTGTTACCCTTGCTCTGCTGGCAGGTCTGTTCGTTGTTATCGAAAGCATCACCAGAGCAGGCGTTATCGACCTTATCAGCAGCGCCATAGTCAAGCTTGGCGGCGACAACCTGTTTTTGATGTACACCATCATCGTCTGGGGCAGCGTTCTCATTTCCGCTTTTGTAGACAACATCCCCTATGTTGCCACCATGCTGCCTGTTGTTTCCGGTATCGCTTCCATCATGGGAGTTGATCCCACCGTACTGTATTTTGGACTCCTTACCGGCTCCACTCTGGGCGGCAATCTGACCCCCATCGGAGCTTCTGCCAATATTGCCACCATCGGTATCCTGAACAAGAACGGCTATGAAGTCAAGACCAGTGACTTTATACGCATCGGTCTGCCCTTCACCCTCGTTGCCGTTACGGTAGGTTATCTGTTCTGCTGGTTCGTATGGGCATGAAAAAATCCCGGACTTATGTCCGGGATTTTTTCAATGATATCCGTTCCTGTCGGAACGGGTGATATATCATTCGATGTGATATCCACCTTTGGTGGATGATATATGCCTTCGGCATATGAAGGAACGGATATTATATCATATTTTGCCTTTGGCAAAATATATCCAGCGTGTCAAAATAGTCCTTTGGACTATTTTGACACGGTTTTTCAGTTTGCTG
>CAZIPP010000017.1:6302-18502 GCA_964541215.1 uncultured Oscillospiraceae bacterium | reverse complement strand
GTCATATATACAGCCGTGGCTGTCAGCGCCGGTTTGTCCGGGCTGCCGCCTTCTACCCAGGCTTTTGCCACCACATTCTGCAAAGTACGTCCCGCGTTGGTGACCTGAGCCTGAACATACATCGTTGCGTCCACAGGTACAGGACGCAGATAAGACGTCTGCATGGACACCGTCACCGGTATCACATCTCCGGGAGTTGCCCAGAACCCAAGAATACCCATGCACTGATCCATAGCACCCGCAAGAACGCCTCCGTGGACGATCTCACGGAGGTTCGATCCCCACTTATCAAAATCATAAGCAAACACCAGTGTCTTTTCCTGAGGATCGCAGGAAACAAATCTGGGATGTATATGGTCATAGAATCGGGGTTCTGTATTCTGATGATGGCTTTCGCTGAATTCCATTATACGCTGTTTCATCAATTCTGTTTCGTTTATCATTAGGTTGACCTCTGCCAAATCTTATTCTATAATGTAAATATAATATCAAATCATAACGAATTGTAAAGAAAATTCCGATAAAAAACGGAATCAGGAGGTAATTATGGGAAAATTCAGTGGTAAAACCGCATTCATCACCGGCGGCGCATCCGGTATCGGCAAGGCTACCGTCATTGCTTTTGCAAAAGAGGGCGCAAACGTTGCTATCGTCACCGCCAACAGCGTGACCAAAGCTGAGGCTCTGGCTTCCGAGCTGAAAGAGCTGTACGGAGTAAACGCCATAGGCATCAAATGCGACGTGCGCTGCGAAGCTGACGTTGAAGCCGCAGTTAAGCTCACCGTAGACACCTTTGGCAGCCTTGATTTTGCTTTCAACAATGCAGGCGTTGGTCCCGACGGCGTTACTATCCCTCTTGGTCCCATCACCGAATGCACCGAGAGCGACTGGGACTGGATAATGGACACCAACCTCAAGGGTGTGTTCCTTTGCATGAAGCACGAGCTTAGGGTCATGCAGAAGCAGAACTTCGGAAGTATCGTCAACACTTCCTCCACTTCTTCTCTGAAGGCTATGGGCAACTTCGGCGCTTACGGTCCCAGCAAGGCAGGTATCAACTACCTGACCAAGTGCTGTGCCGCCGAGAACACCGCCTTTGGCATCCGCTGCAACGTTGTCTGCCCCGGTCCCACTCTGGGAACAGGCATGGCTGACCGTATGTTTGGTAAGCCCGGCGAGCTGAAGCCCGGCGGACCTCCCCGTTTCGGCAAGCCCGAAGACATCGCCATCGTTGTTACAGGTCTGTGCTCCGATGAATGCAGCCACATCACCGGCAACGTTATCTCTGCCGACGGCGGACTTGACATCATATAGGTGGCAGCAATGATAAAGAACGACCTTTACCCCCATGTGTTCCAGCCTCTTAAAATTCGGGGCGTAACGCTTAAAAACCGTCTTGAGTATTCCCCTACTGTGGTGCTGAAATGCTCTCCCGAGGGTGATGTCACTCAGGAAATGATAGATTACGTTGCGTGGCAGGCACGAACAGGCGTTGCCTACCTGACCATCGGCAACACCCCCGTTGTCCACGCAGACAGCTCTGCCTGGACCTGCGAACTGAACGTCACTGAGGACCGCTGCATCCACGGTATCGACCAGATGGTGCTGGCTGCCCGTCAGAACGGCGCCGAAATGTCCATTGAACTGGCTCACGCGGGACGCGGTTCCTCCCTGTCTCCCGGCGCTGTGGCTCTTGCGCCTTCCGATGTTCCCCTGAACGGCGGTCCTTTGGGTCATATCAAACCCATGAACTACGACGACATGGAATTTGTCAAAAACCAGTTTGTGGACTGCGCCATCCGCTGTCAGAAAGCCGGACTGCGCATACTGATGATCCACTGTGCCCACAACAATCTGTTGGCTCAGTTCATCTCCCCCGCTTCCAACAAGCGCACCGACGAATACGGCGGCAGTCTTGAAAACCGTATGCGCTTTCCTCTGGAAGTGCTGAAAGCCGTCCGCGAAGCTGTTCCCAACATGGTCATCGAGTGCCGTGTCTCCGCTCAGGAAGACACCGAAGACGGTTTGCAGCTGGAAGAATCATTGCAGTTCATGGAAAAAGCTCAGGAATATGTTGATATCATGCATGTTTCCCGAGGCAATATATTCTTCAACTACGGCTCAACATACACCATCCCCACTTATTTCAAGGGGCGTCAGCTCAATGTCGCTTTCGCCGCGGAAGCAAAAAAGCGGCTCAGGATACCTGTGGCGGTAGTAGGAAACATCACCTCTCTTGCCGAGGCGGAAGACATCATAGCCTCCGGCAAAGCAGATATCGTGGTCATGGCAAAGGCTTACATGGCAGACGATCAGCTGGTACATAAATCCATCCGCGGCAACGCAGCCGACGTCCGTCCCTGCACCCGCTGCGACTGGTGCGGCAACGCCAACAATTACGGTACCTCCATGCGCTGCGCCATCAATCCCATGCTGGGCAAGGATATGGATCTTGCTTCCCTTGTCAAGCCCGGCGAGGAGAAAAATGTAATGGTCATAGGCGGAGGTCCCGCCGGCATGATGGCAGCCCAGACCCTTACCGCTATGGGTCACAGCGTTACCCTCTACGAAAAGTCAGATAAGCTTGGCGGTCTTTTGAACGACGCCACAGCCGCTTCCTTCAAGGAATACATGCGGCTTTATCTCCGGTGGGATATCAGGCGCACCATGGAATGCGGCGCAAAGGTCGTGTTCAACACCGAAGTAACTGCCGAGCTTGTTGAGCAGGAAAACCCCGATGCGGTCATCGTAGCCTGTGGTTCCAATTACCTGCGTCCCAACATCCCCGGTATCGACAACGGTAAGGTCCTTGCTGTTGCTGATGTGGAGCACCACAGAGTTGAAACCGGCAAAAAGGTCGTTGTCTGCGGCGGCGGTATCGTTGGTCTGGAGTGTGCTATCGCTCTCGGTATGGAGGGCAGAGAGGTCACCATTATCGACATGATACCCGCAGAAGATTTTGGCAAAGGACTTCCCGTGTTCAACCACATTGAGATAAACCACCAGCTGGAAAAGTACGGCGTCAAACTCATAGGTGACCGCAGGATAGTCAGCTTTTCCGATGAAGGTGTCCTCACCGCCGACAATGAAGGCAGCCAGCACCTTTACGAGGCCGATAACTACGTTCTGGCGCTGGGCGTTGCTCCCAACGATGCTCTGGCCAATCAGCTCCGTTCCATGTATTCCGAAGGCGTTTATGTGGTAGGAGACTGCGTTTCCTCCGGCAGACTGCTGGCAGACGCAAATCAGGACGCTTTCCATGCGGCGATCAGAATAAGATAATTTGCTAAAAAATATGGCGTACCTTTGTGCGCCATATTTTTTGAGACAAATGTTGACTTGTCAACTTTTCTGTGTTATCCTATCTGCAAAATGAAAGGAGGTCACCATGAAAGAAGAACGTTTTGAAGACTTTACCACAGTCATATCCGGCATCCATCGGGACATACAGAAAATAAAGATGAAGTTTACCCGTCAGCTGGGGCTGAAAAGCGTCCATATGTACTGGCTGTATCTTTTGCGAGTCCATCCCGAAGGATTGAGCGCTTCGGAGCTGGCAGAGCTGGGAAAAACAAACAAAGCTCTTGTTTCCCGGGAGATAGATGAACTGGTGGACAAAGGGTTCATCGTCACCTCTGAACATACAATGCGCCGCCGGTACGGCTGGAAATTTCAATTGACCGACGCAGGCAAACAAATGGCAGAGACCATTGCCGAGGTGGCTTTGAAGGTCCAGACTCTTGCCAGCGGTGAAATCCCCGAAGAAGACATGATCACGTTTTACCGTGTAATTAATATTTTGCTGAACAATTTCGACAACATGGCAGAAAACCTTAATTTTAGTGAAATGGAGATTAAAATATGAGCGTAAAGATCATAACCGATTCCGCCAGCGATATCCGCCCTGACGAAGCTAAACAGCTGGGCATTACCGTTCTGCCTCTTAAAACAAATATCGATGGCGTTGAATATCTCGATGGCGTTACCATCACTCATGAAGAATTCTACCAAAAGCTGTCTTCCTGCAAGCAGCTTCCCACCACCAGTCAGCTCTCGCCCTATGAATTTGAATGTGCATACAGGGACGCTCTTGAAACTCACGACGAAGCAGTTGTCATCACTCTTTCAGGCAAGCTTTCCGGTACTGCCCAAAGCGCGTTTACTGCCGCCCAGGACTTTGATGGCAAGGTTTTTGTGGTAGACAGTGAAAACGCAACAATTGGCGAGCAGATCCTTGTCAGCCTTGCACTGCGTCTGCGGGATCTCGGACTTTCCGCCGAAGCCATTGCAAACGAACTGAACAGGGTCAAAAACCGTGTTTGCCTTGTCGCTCTCGTTGACACTTTGGACTATCTTGTCAAGGGCGGTCGCCTGTCCAAAACCGTGGGCTTTGCGGGAAGTCTTCTTCAGATAAAGCCTGTTTTGGGCGTTGAAGAAGGGGAAGTCAGAGTTCTCGGCAAGGCACGAGGCGCAAAGCAAAGCAGCAATATGCTTACTGATACCATTTCCAAAAAGGGCGGTATTGATTTTACCATGCCTCTCATGTTAGCATATTCAGGTACAGACGATTCTCTGCTCAAAGACTATATCGAAAACAGCCGCTCCATCTGGGAAGGCAATATCGACGAGCTTCCCATTTCCGTTATCGGCAGCACCATCGGCACCCATGCCGGTCCCGGCGCTGTTGCGGTAGCCTTTTTCGCCAAAGAACAGGCGTAACAGCATCAGAAAGGAATGTCATATGAAAGCAATACTCTTCGATCTCGACGGCACTTTGCTGCCAATGAACATGGACGAATTTGCCGGGGGCTATTTCAGCCTGTTGGCAAATAAGGCACAGCCCCACGGCTATGACGACAGAAAAAAACTTATAGACGGCATTTGGACCGGTACCGCAGCCATGGTAAAGAACGACGGTTCCATGTCGAACTTCGACCGATTTTGGAAGACCTTTGCCGAGATATTCGGCGAGCGTGTATACAATGACATTCCTGTTTTCGACGAGTTTTACTCCACTGATTTTGAACAGGCAATTGCCTTTACCCAGCCAAAACCGGAAAAGGCTCAGCAGGCCGTGGCGCTGGCTCACAAGGCTGCTCCCATTGTGGTTCTTGCGACCAACCCGCTTTTCCCCGCAGTAGGCGTTAAAACAAGGCTGAGCTGGCTGGGTCTGAAACCCTCGGACTTTGACTATGTTTCCAGCTACGAAAACTCATGCTTCTCCAAGCCAAGCACTGCATACTACAAAGATATTCTGGAAAAGCTTTCCCTTTCTCCCGAAGACTGCCTGATGGTCGGCAACGATGTGGACGAAGACATCCTTCCCACGGCGAAGCTGAACATGAAAAGCTTCCTTGTTACAGATTGTTTGCTGAACAAAAGCGGCTCGGAAGTTACCTGCCCCAGTGGCAGCATTGATGATATGCTGAAGTATCTGGAAAGCCTTGTATAATGTAAAAGAGCCATCCTGACACAGCGTCAGGATGGCTCTTTGCTTTTTCTCATATATTAAAATTTGAAGTTTTAACACAATGTCGCAGGTCTAAAGGGACTCGATCACCTTAATAAATTCGTTCCAGCTGTCGATATGCAGGTTATCATACTTTGGCTTATAGCCTGTTTTTTCGCCAAAGGGGTTATTCCGGCTGTCGTATTCAAACCACACAGGAAACATGCCCACAGCGCCTGCGCCGTCTACATCCATATCAGCCCTGTCTCCGCAATACCAAACCCTGTCAGGCTCCAGCCCGGCTTTTTTCAGCGCCAGACGGAAGATATGCGGAGACGGCTTTCTGTAGCCGTACTCGGATGTAGCTATAATAAACTCAAAGCTGTTGTCAGGCAGTACTCTGTTTATCCGCCGCGCAAGGTTCCTGCCCGAAAAACTCAGGTTGCTTATGACCGCCGTGCGTATCCCCAGCTCTTTCAGCCGTTTAAGCATCTCGGCAGCTCCCGGCATAGCTTCACCCGGCCATGCGGCATCCCAGAAAACCTCTTCCGCTTCTTCATAGGAAATATCCAGTTCTATCTCCAGCGTTTCATAAAGAAGCCGCATAAACTGGGACTGCAATATCTCAAACCCCTGCTTTTTCGCAGTCGCCAGAGGTCTGGACAGCTCCGCTGACCGTTCATGTATCTGATGGGCGGTCAGTGAGTTTTTATTTGTTTTTATATGGGGCTGCAATGCTATGTCACCCGCCAGCGGTCCGTTGTCTTTTTCATATACAATGGTGTGACCATAGTCGAAGATAACCATTTCCGGCCGTTTCATTTCCATTCACCCCAAAGCACTTTTTCCAGATAATGTCCTGTATGGCTGGCCTTGCATGACGCCACCTCTTCCGGCGTTCCGGTGCAGACTATCTGACCACCGCCGCTGCCGCCTTCGGGACCAAGATCAATAACATAATCGGCAGTTTTGATAACATCCAGATTGTGTTCAATTACCAACACAGTATTACCACTGTCTGCAAAAGCCTGCAAAACCTCTATAAGCTTGTGAACATCCGCAATATGAAGACCTGTGGTGGGCTCATCAAGAATATATATCGTCTTGCCGGTTGATCGCTTTGACAGCTCTGTTGCCAGCTTCACACGCTGCGCTTCACCACCGGATAAAGTGGTGGATGACTGACCCAGCTTGACATAGCCCAGTCCAACCTGACACAGTGTTTCAATGCGATTTCTTATCTTCGGCAGATTCTCGAAAAACACCACAGCTTCATCGGCTGTCATGTCCAGAACATCCGCAATGCTCTTACCCTTATAGGTTACCTCCAGGGTCTCACGATTGAAACGCTTTCCCTTGCACACATCGCAGGGAACATAAATATCAGGCAGAAAATGCATTTCTATCTTGACCAGACCGTCACCGGAACAGGCTTCGCAGCGACCTCCGCGGACATTGAAGGTGAACCTTCCGGGACCGTAACCCCTGGCCTTTGCCTCAGCGGTGGAGGCAAACAGGTCACGGATATCGTTCCACAGCCCGGTATACGTTGCGGGATTGGAGCGCGGTGTCCTTCCGATAGGGCTTTGATCGATGCAGATGACCTTGTCCAGATTCTTTATACCTTCCATCGCTGCATGCTTGCCGGGACGAACTTTGGCATGGTTCAGTTCACCGGCAAGGCGCTTATGGAGCACCTCGTTGACAAGGCTGGACTTTCCGCTGCCCGATACACCGGTGACGCAAATGAATTTTCCCAGAGGTATTTCCACATCCACATTTTTCAGGTTGTTTTCGCAGGCGCCGATTATCTTCAATGTCTTGCCGTTGCCTTCGCGGCGCTTTTCAGGAACAGGGATCTTCCTCTTCCCGGACAGATACTGACCGGTGATGGACCTTGGTTCAGCCATGATGTCCTCAATGCTGCCCTGAGCCACCACTTCACCGCCGTTGATGCCCGCTCCCGGACCGATATCCACTATATGGTCCGCGCTGAACATGGTCTCTTCATCGTGTTCAACAACAACGAGAGTGTTTCCCAGATCCCGCAGCTCCTTCAAAGTAGCCAGCAGCTTCTGATTGTCACGCTGATGCAGACCAATGGAAGGCTCATCAAGGATATACAGAACGCCCATAAGGGAGGAGCCTATCTGTGTCGCCAGTCTGATACGCTGACTTTCACCGCCGGACAGGCTGCCTGCGGCACGGGAACACGTCAGATAATCCAGACCGACCGCCTGCAGGAAACCCAAACGAGCGCGGATCTCTTTCAGTATCTGGTCGGCTATCATGCTTTCCCGCTCTGTCAGCTCCAGCTTGTTTACAAAGTCCAGCTCCTCAGTGATAGACAATCTGCAAAACTGGGAGATATTCAAGCCGCCTACCGTTACCGCCAGAGGCATAGGTGCCAGACGGTCACCGTGGCAGTCCGGGCAGGGACTGGTAGACATACATTCCTCCAGCTCCTTGCGAACGGAGTCAGACTGTGTTTCCTGATAACGGCGCTCAAGGTTGTTTACAACGCCCTCAAAGGGCTGATACAGCACGCCTCTGCCGCCGGAACGCTCGTAAATAAGCTTTAGCTTTACGCCTTTTGTGCCGTAAAGTATAACATCCAGCGCTTCGGGAGACATCTCCGCGATAGGCTGATTCAAACGGAAGCCATACTGCTTGGACATGGCTTCAAAATACATCCGTGAAATGCTGTCATTCTTTACATTCTGCCAACCGCTGGCACAGATAGCCCCTTCAAGAATGGAAAGAGATTTGTTGGGGATTATCAGGTCAACGTCTATTTTAAGCTGAGTGCCAAGACCGGAGCAGGTCGGGCAGGCGCCATAGGGATTGTTGAACGAGAACATTCTTGGCGCCAGCTCTTCCATGGAAACGCCGCAATCCTCACAGGCGTAGTTCTGGGAAAAAGTCAATTCCCTGTCTTCTCCAACGATATCGATAATGACTATACCTCCGGACAGATTCAGCGCTGTTTCAACAGAGTCGGTCAAACGGCGCTGGATATCCTCCTTCATAACAAGGCGGTCTACCACCACTTCGATGCTGTGCTTTTTATTTTTGTTCAGTTCTATGGTCTCAGTCAGGTCATAAATGCTGCCGTCCACCCTGACTCGGGCATAACCGCTCTTTTTGGCGTCCTCGAACACCTTGACATGCTCGCCTTTTTTACCGCGGACAACTGGTGCCAGAACCATTATTCTGGTGCCTGCCGGCAGAGTAAGTACCTGATCGATTATCTGGTCGATAGTCTGCTGCTGTATCTCCTTGCCGCATATGGGGCAGTGAGGCACTCCGATGCGCGCCCAAAGCAGGCGAAGATAGTCATATATCTCTGTAACTGTTCCCACAGTGGAACGGGGGTTTTTTGATGTTGTCTTCTGATCGATGGAAATAGCCGGAGAAAGCCCTTCGATGTAGTCCACATCAGGTTTGTCCATCTGACCAAGAAACTGACGGGCATAAGACGACAGGGATTCCACATATCTGCGCTGACCTTCGGCATAGATCGTGTCGAAAGCCAGAGAGGATTTGCCCGAACCGGAAAGCCCTGTAAGCACCACCAGTTTGTCACGGGGTATCTCTATATCAATGTTTTTCAGGTTGTTTTCTCTTGCGCCTTTGATAAAGATTTTATCTTTCATATAGTTACCTTTAGTCAGAATAATATTTATCCAATTCCCATTTCAAGGGGTTGTCTTCGATGTATTGCCAAACGATAATATAGTCAGCTTCGCTGCGAATAACATGGTCGTAAAAAGACTTTTGCCACAAAGCCGTTCCTGCTTTTTTGACACGCTTGCTTTGAATTGCTGCGCCATCCTTGACAACGCCTGTGGTCATATCCCACAGAATATTACGCCTGTCTTTGGTGCATATGGTCACGAAATAATAACCGTTTTGGCTGTAATCATATTCCGGCAATCGCAGCTCTTTCCGTTTCTGCATAAGTGCTACTTCTCGCCGCGGAGCTTTATTATCTGGTCACGCAGCACGGCGGCGTATTCGTATTCCAGCATCCTTGCGGCTTCCTTCATGGACTTTTCCAGACGTTGGATCTCTTTCTCCCGCTCCCTGGCTGTCATCTTTACTCCGTCCACTTCGCGGACAGAGTCCTCCGGAGCCTTGGAGATCTCGATAAGGTCACGAACACTCTTGATGATGGTCTTGGGTACGATGCCGTTTTTCTCGTTATACCGCTGCTGTATGCCGCGGCGGCGTTCTGTTTCCGCTATGGCGTTTTTCATCGCGGCAGTTTTTCTGTCCGCATACATTATGACCATACCATCGGCATTTCTCGCTGCTCTGCCAATGGTCTGGATAAGGGAGGTCTCACTGCGCAGGAAGCCTTCTTTATCTGCGTCCAGTATCGCTACCAGCGAAACCTCCGGCAGGTCAAGACCTTCACGCAGCAGGTTAATGCCTACCAGAACATCAAACTCTCCCAAACGCAGGTCACGAATTATCTCCATGCGCTCAATGGTATCAATATCCGAATGCATATAGCGAACACGAATATTCATCTTCTGAAGATAGGTCGTAAGATCCTCAGCCATTTTTTTAGTCAGCGTTGTTACGAGCACACGCTCATTTTTCTCTGTACGCAGGTTTATCTCACCCACAAGATCGTCTATCTGCCCCTCCACCGGACGCACTTCAACAGGAGGATCCAGCAATCCGGTAGGACGAATGACCTGCTCGGCTATCTGCGCGCTGCGGGAGCGTTCATAATCCGAAGGCGTTGCGCTGACATAAATGGTCTGCTTTCGGCGCATATCAAACTCCTCAAAGTTCAGCGGGCGGTTATCATATGCCGAAGGCAGTCGGAAACCGTAACGCACCAGCGCGTCCTTTCTGGAACGGTCACCGGCATACATTGCCCTGACCTGAGGTATTGTTACATGGCTCTCATCTATAAAAAGAACAAAGTCATCGGGAAAATAATCGATGAGCGTAGTTGGAGGTGAACCGGGTTCCCTGCCTGCAATGACCCGGGAATAGTTCTCGATACCGCTGCAATAACCTATTTCAGACATCATTTCGATGTCGTACATAGTGCGCTGACGTATGCGCTGAGCTTCCAGAAGCATTTCGTTATCCTTGAAATACTTTTCCCGTTCCTCCATTTCACGCTCTATCTCAGTAATGGCCCGCGCCATCTTTTCCCTGGTAGTAACGTAATGTGACGCAGGATATATCGCGACATGAGACAGTATCCTCTGCACCGCTCCTGTAAGCGGGTTTATTTCGCTTATACGATCTATCTCATCGCCGAAAAATTCTATCCTCAGCGCGTAGTTATAGGCATATACGGGGTATACCTCCACAGTGTCACCCCGAACCCGGAAGGTATTGCGGACAAAGTTAAGGTCATTTCTGTCGTAACGTATCTCAACCAGTTTTTTCAGGAACTCATCACGGCTGCGCTCCTGCCCTGTTCGCAGGGAGATGACCATGTTTTTATAGTCGATAGGGTCACCCAAACCGTAAATGCACGACACAGATGACACAACAATAACGTCACGACGTTCAAAAAGCGACGAGGTGGCACTGTGTCGGAGCCGTTCTATCTCCTCATTTATGCTCATATCCTTCTCGATAAAGGTATCTGTATGAGCGATGTATGCCTCCGGTTGATAGTAATCGTAATAGGAGACAAAGTATTCCACGGCATTTTCGGGAAAGAACTCACGGAACTCACTGCACAGCTGCGCTGCCAGAGTTTTATTGTGAGCCAGCACCAGAGTAGGTCTGTTTATCTTTTCAATAACGCTGGCCATGGTGAAGGTCTTGCCGGAGCCTGTGACGCCCAGCAGCGTCTGTTCTTCAAAACCAAGCTTCAGCCCCTTGACCAGTTTATCAATAGCCTCAGGCTGATCTCCCGAAGGCTTGTAATCAGAAACAAGCTTAAAATCCATATTGATGTCAGCCCTCCAAAAGTCCGCTGTCTTTCAAGGATACGTAATCCTCATCGCCCCGGGCAAAGATCAGATGATCCACCAGAAGAACGCCCGCGGCTCTCAATGTGACATTGATCAGTTTTGTGGATGCCACATCTTCCTGCGATGGAACAGCTATCCCACTGGGATGATTATGCGCCAAAACCACGCATGCGCATTCGGTATTTATTGCTGCCTCAAGAATTTTTCTTGTATTTACGGTGGACATATTCATGGACCCGCTGCCAAGCATACGGCAGCCCAGGACCTTACCTTTTCCGTCCAGACACAGCATCCAAAGCTCTTCATTGGTTTTGCCAATGAAGTTCGGTCTAAGCAGCTCTGCCGCTTCATCCACGGAGTTGACAATGGTTTTTACCGTTGCGGCGGACACTTCATACTTTCTGCACAGCTGCGGAATAAGCTTGAGCAGCACCGCGGTATTTTCTCCAACGCCGGGCACTTTGCACAGTTCGGTAAACGGCGCGTCGCAAACAGCCGCCAGAGAACCGAACCTTTTTATCAGCTGATGTGCCAGAGGGTTGACATCTTTTCTGCCTATGGCATAAAAGAGCAAAAGTTCAAGAGCCTCATGCTCCTCAAAATTATCCAGTCCTTCATTCAGAAACCTTTTTCTTAACCGCTTCCGATGATCGGCATGTTCGATACTCTCAGCCACAAGATCCCCTCCTGACGTTTTCTGTGTCAACTGTTTGTTGTAAATCAGCCACGCTTTCCGGTTCCCGCTGCTGCGGGGAGGAAAATGGCGATTTAAATGTGTAATAACTGCTTTAGCGGTT
>CAZIPP010000017.1:0-6202 GCA_964541215.1 uncultured Oscillospiraceae bacterium | reverse complement strand
GGTATAATCAGCCATATTTTCCGGTTCCCGCTGCTGCGGGGAGGAAAATGGCGATTTAAATGTGTAATAACTGCTTTAGCGGTTATTATACCATGAGCGCAGCGAATGGTATAATCAGCCATATTTTCCGGTTCCCGCTGCTGCGGGGAGGAAAATGGCGATTTAAATGTGTAATAACTGCTTTAGCGGTTATTATACCATAAACATTGGTGTCATTCAATAACTTGCCCCAATTTTTTCGTACATTTGTTCAGGCGTTTGCAGGACTGCGCGCAATGTAGTATAATTTTTATATAAATGATTGACATTAAACCCGGTTCATATGTTAGCCTGAACTCAGGAGGTGTTCAACATGAAAATTAAGGAAGTCGCTCAGCTCACCGACCTGCCTGAAAGCACCATACGCTTTTACGAGGAAGAAGGGCTTATATCCCCCGAAAAGGAATATATGAACGGACGGTACTACCGCAGCTATTCAGAGGACGATGTTCATCTTTTGAGAACCATAGGAACACTGCGAAAGGCTCGCTTTTCCATGGACGAGATCCGTTCCATGGGGTCAGATCCGAAAAGCATTGAAGATATCTGTGCCCAATGCTGCCTGCGATTGCGGGAAGAAGTCTCTGCACTCAGGGAGATAAGCAGCACCCTGTCAAGCCTGACCGCAGACAGTATAGGCAGTATGTTTTCTCTGGCAGACGCACTTTCGGAAAAGACAAAAAATGTGGAGCTACCTGCCCGTGACATTCAGGTAAATTTCGCCCGATTCGACAGTGAACAGTGGGATGAGCCCGACCCTGAACCGGATCCCGGCACCGAGCTGATAGATCGCACCAACGAAAAGATAAACCGCATCATGGGCGCTCAGCCAGCGGAGTACGTTTATTCCACCGGGATGTTCTCCAACGCCAGTCCCGGAAAGCGTATGGCTATGGACGAGTTTTCCAACGTCAAAAACATGGGCTTTGAGTCCGGCTACCCCACTTACATGACCGAGGAAAAGGAATATAAGACCTGGGCAAGGGTACTGCGGATAATTTGCGGTGTGGTAGTTGGTCTGTTTTGCGCGGCGCTGATGCTCATGGCATTACTGTTATATAACGATGGATCCCTCGGTTTCATGTACAGAGTAACGCTGAATATTGTCCAACGCTGGTACCTGTTCTCCCTTCTTCCCGCTGCCGTTTTTGCCCTTGCGACTATCTTCGGGCAAAAAAAGGAGTAACCCCATGGCTTGCCATTTTCCTTTCTCGGTGTTATTCTAATACATATTATAAATACACGGAGGAAGAATTATGGAACTGAAAGAAAAATTGGAAGAACTGGTTAAAAAGATCAGCAGCGACAAGGAACTGCTGTCGAAATTCCAGAAGGATCCTGTCTCCACCATTGAAAGCATTATTGGTGTAGACCTGCCCAACGATCAGATCGAAAAGCTGGCTGACGGCGTAAAGGCCAAGCTGGCAGCAGACGATATCGGTGAAGCTCTCGGCAAGCTGGGCGGACTGTTCGGCAAGAAATAATGAACTGATATATAAGACCTGATGGAAACCCATCGGGTCTTTATTTTGACGCTTGCGAAGCCGCCAAAAATATGAGATAATTCATAATTAGCGGACAACATCATCACATTCAACTGTGTAAGGAGAAGCGGAAATGAACAAGAAACATGTATTATTTTACAAGTTCCTCCGGCCTCTGGTTATCCTTTTTCTCAAAATCAAATTCGGCTATACATATACCTGTCCAAAAAACGAACTGCCTGAAAACTACATCGTTCTCAGCAACCACGTTACAGATTACGACCCTGTATTTGTGGGCGCGGCTTTTCCAAATCAGATGTATTTTGTTGCCAGCGAGCATATATCCCGCTGGAAGCACTGGTTTGGTCTGCTGAACTTCGCGCTGGCACCCATTCTGCGGCACAAGGGATCTCTGGCCGCTTCCACCGTTGTGGATATTCTGCGCAAAACAAGAGGCGGCAGCAACGTGGCGATCTTCGCGGAGGGTGTCCGCACCTGGGACGGCGTGACCTGCCCTATTCTTCCCTCCACCGGCAAAATGGTCAAAAAGGCGGGCTGTGGACTGGTAACATTCAAGCTCATAGGCGGGTACTTTATCAGTCCCCACTGGAGCACATCTCTGCGTAAGGGTCCCATTTCCGGCGCTGTGGTGAATATTTACACCAAAGAGCAGCTCGAAGAAATGTCCATTGCCGAGATAAACGCCGCCATCAAAAACGACCTTTATGAAGACGCCTATGAACGTCAGCTCAAAGATCCCCAAAAATACACAAGCAACGGGCTTGCCGAAGGCTTGGAGAACCTTCTGTTTATCTGCCCCGAATGCGGCGGTTTGGATACTTTTAGCTCCCTTCGCGATACAGCTTCCTGCAGCGCCTGCGGTCACAGCTTCAAACACGACGAGTACGGTATGCTCATTGGCAGCCGATTCAAAACCGTCCGTGAGCTGGCTCTGTGGCAGGAAGATCAGGTCAGCAGCGGTATGGATACTGCCGAATATCGTTCCATGTCCGGTACTCTGCTTATTGTCGAAGGTCATCAGGAGGCCATCGCCGGTGAAGGTCCTGTCACCATGACTGCAAGCAGCCTTGTCTGCGGCGGCACGGAAATACCTGTAAACAGCATTTCCGAAATGGATATCCATGGCAAACACGACATTGTCTTTACCGCAGGCAAAACTTACTATGAACTGAAAATCAGCGGCAACGCTTATAAGTATCTTTTGCTGTATCGCGCGCTGAAAAGCGCTGCAAACGCAAAAGCTCAATAAAATCGCTATCCCGTGCGTGTGGAACGCACGGGATAGTGTTATTTTATTTTTACATTTTCGCCTATGGTGCTTCCCTTGCCGCGGTCAAGCTGACGTATCATAGCGCCTATCTCGCTGTCGATACCATTCACTTCCCGTTCAAACTCAGACGCAGACATCCTGAATATTCCGGATCGCACGGCGGAAAGCTGGATAAGCCCATCGGAAGTTACCACTCTTGCACGCGGATCGCGTCCCATGGTCGCGATAAGCTTTTCGATATAAACGTCAGCCGTTTCGTGTTCTTTTGTATACACCACATTTATATTATTATATTTGAACTCATGTCCAACATTGCCGGGAACCTTATACGCATCAAAAACCAGAGTCACATCACGTTTTGTAAATGCGGCATAGTTGCTCAAAATACTCATCAGTCGGTTTCTGGCACCGTCCAGATCAGTCTGAGCCAGATCGTTCAGATCTTCCCATGCAAAAATAACGTTGTAACCGTCCACTATCATAGTCCTGGTTTTCTGATTTTCCAGCAGCTGCGCTGTAGAGTCAACAGTTTTGGAAGGCACCGCCGGTCTGTACAGTCTGGGTTTTTCCGGTCCCAGGACTTTTGCTATTATAGCCTGCAGCTCTTTTTCACTTATCTGCAGGTTTCTTCGGGGCTGTTCTTCCTTTTTCTCTTTAAGGCAGCTTTCCAGATGCATTTTGCGGTGGACTTCGTTCCACTTTACGGTAAAACCTCCGCCATGCTCGCAGAACACAGAATCCGGCGTGTTTTCCATGTCGCTTTCCGGTTCATAGGCAAAGTCTTCCATCACCTGCTCAGTATTATGACAGGGACCGTATCCGGATACCTCATAGGACAAACGTCCAACTCCTCTGGTATACGCCGCAACTTCCATTCCGTAATCATTCATGGATGCCACAGGCGCGGTTCCCCTAAGCAAAGTCATATTTCCGTTTTCTTCCGGAGTCTCAAATTCTCCAAATCTGGCACGGATATCGCTTATGGCTCGCCCGATCTGCTCAGGCGGCACCTCCAGCCTGAAGGAATAATAAGGCTCCAGCAGCACAGACTTTGCCTGCATCAAACCCTGACGCACAGCACGATAAGTCGCCTGACGGAAGTCACCGCCCTCAGTATGCTTGATGTGTGCCTTTCCTGCCACCAACGTGATTTTCATATCAGTGATCGGTGACCCTGTAAGCACACCGAGATGCTGCTTTTCCAGCAGGTGCGTCATTATCAGCCTCTGCCAGTTTCTGTCCAGCTTATCTTCACTGCAGCGGGTAGCGAAAACCATTCCGCTGCCTCTGGGCAAAGGCTCCAGTATCAGGTGTACCTCCGCATAATGGCGCAAAGGTTCGTAGTGTCCCACGCCTTCAACTGTGTTTTCAATAGTTTCTTTATACAGCACCCTGCCACGGTCTATTTCGACCTCGACACCAAAGCGCTCAAGTATTATGCTTTTCAGAACTTCGGTCTGGACAATGCCCATCAGCCCCACATGTATCTCCCGTTGATGGCTGTTCCACGTAACGTTCAGCTGCGGGTCTTCCTCTTCCAGAAGCCGAAGCTTTTGCAGCATTACCTGATCGTCACAGCCCTCTGGCAGCAGCACCCTGAAATTCATAACAGGTTCCAGCACCGGAGAAGAAGCCTCGGCTTCCCTGCCAAGTCCCTGACCGTTTTTCGTTTCGCTCAAACCCATGACGGCGCATACACCGCCCGCAGACACAGCGTCAACAGGTGTGAATTTTGCTCCTGAGTATATGCGCATCTGGCTTACCTTTTCCTCTTTGCCCTCATAGCTGAGACTGTCCCGCACTTTCAGCGTTCCGCCGGTGACTTTCAGGTGGGTCAGGCGGTTGCCCTGAGCATCGTGACTGATTTTGAACACCTTTGCGCCAAATACCTCAGGATATGTTCCGGGGATGGTATATCGCTCCAGCTGAGCCAGGAATTCATCCACTCCATCCAGCTTCAATCCGGAACCAAAGAAGCAGGGATACGCCAGTCTGCTGCGGATAAGCTCTGCCGCCGCGCCGTCTGACACGGTGCCACTTTCGAGATACGCGTCCAGAATGTCCTCACGGCACATGGAAAGCTCTTCATTACGCCGCTCAATACTGTCCGGCGAGAAGTCTATGCAGCTGTCGCCAAACTCGCCTCGCAGGTCTGCCATAAGTTCTTCGCGGCTGTGCCTTGCCAGATCCATCTTGGTTACGAAAATAAAGGTTGGGACATTATAGAACTTTAGCAGCCGCCACAAGGTTCGTGTATGCGCCTGAACACCGTCGATACCGCTGATGACCAAAATGGCATAATCCAGCACCTGCAGCGCCCGCTCGGTCTCAGCGGAAAAGTCCACATGACCGGGAGTATCCAGCAGGGTGACTTCCATATCACCGTAAGTGAAAACAGCCTGACTTGAGAATATAGTGATCCCTCGTTCTCTTTCAAGGGCATGGGTATCCATTACCGTGTCTCCATGGTCAACTCTGCCCGGTTTTTTCAGTCTGCCTGTATGATATAGTATTGCCTCTGCCAGCGTGGTTTTCCCCGCGTCAACATGAGCCAATATGCCGATCACTAACTTTTTCATCGTAACCTCGCAAAAATGTAAGTATGGGTATTGTAGCACAAACAGGGTTAAAAACCAATACGGGGCATAAAAACCGACCTGTTGGGAACTCCAACAGGTCCAGTTTTTATTGTGCAAATTACCGAATCTGCGCTGCCGCGTTTTTACCGTTCCTTTGGTTATCGCACAGTATATTGAAAACTACCGTTTGAGAAATGGGATTCAATCCGGAGATCAAATTTTTCCAATTACTGAACGGGCAATCCAGAAGCAATTGAAAATCGTGTGTGATTACTTGGGATTTGAGGGCATAAGCACCCACAGTTTCCGCAAGTGGTATGCGACAGAGATTTACAAGAACAATGGCTACGACATCGCACTTGTCCAAAGGCTCCTGCAACACAGCCCGACTTCTACTACGCAACGATATATTGGTATCGAACCTCAAAGGATAGAGAAAGCAATAGAGGGACATGCAACGCTTGAGAAACGTCATCAATATACATCACGTCAACATGTTCAAAAAAGAACTTCAAATCTTCTTCGTAGTATTGGAGTGTAGCTTTTCGCAAATTCTTCAACTTGCAATGTTTGAGGAAGGCGGTTTCTGCCTCCTTATAGGTCTTGCGGTTTACTTCTACAGCGTTTAAGATTGTGGTTCTTCTCATAAAAAATGACCTTCCTTTCACGCAGAAAAATCTAGCGTCAGGAAGGCCGAAAAAATCTATTCTCCAACTTTCAAAAAACAGCGTTTTTCGAACTTTTTGATATAGAAAAAGCTCCAAAATCCTAAGATTTTGGAGCTTTTGGTGCGCGAGGCGGGACTTGAA
>CAZIPP010000016.1:0-20190 GCA_964541215.1 uncultured Oscillospiraceae bacterium | reverse complement strand
GCAGCAAACTGAGAAACCGTGTCAAAATGGTCCAAAGGACTATTTTGACACGCTGTAATATAGCGTACAGGTCACCCTGTACGCTATATTTCTATACCGGTAATGCTTTCAACAGTATCTTCAGCACAAACAGTAATATAATTTCCTTCAAACTCGAAGCAAGAGAAAAACTCCCCTGTGTCAGGACGCACCATATTTCCTGCCAGTATATCAGATACGTCTGTCTTGCCAATACCGCCGGAAAGCCCTGTACCGTCTTTTTTCAGCTTAGCCTCTTTCATAGTCCAAAGACGCATAAACTCTCTGTCCGGATCATCGCTCTTGCTCAGAACATCTCGCTCTAAAGGCGTAACAACTTTGTCAAAAAGTATCTTGGCAGGCTTTCTGGAAGTACTTTCAATGTCACACCCAACCGAAGCATCGCTGATAGCGCAAACTGCAAAACTGTCATTATGGCTCAGTGAAAAATGAATGTCTGCTCTATCCGCAAAATATGGTTTACCGGACTCAGGCTTAATACACTCAGGCAAAGTCTCCATGCCATAGATTTCTTCAATGGCTTTTTTCAGAAGAAGCCACGCAAAAAGTGAACCGGGGTACTTTATGTTGAATCTCTTCTGTTGAAATTCCGGCAAACCGCTTCTCATACGATCAAGTTCGGTTTCTGTGATGCTTCGTATTTTGGCGGCAAAAAGAAAAACTCTCATACTATCCTCAGAAAAAACCGCTGCGAGAAAACTCGCAGCGGTTTGATGTAGCTTTATACAGCTAAAATTAGCCGTTTTCTCTCATGCGAGCGAAGCAATCGCTGCAGTATACAGGACGGTCGGACTTAGGCTCAAAGGGAACCTTGGCTTCTCCGCCACAGGAAGCGCAAACAGCGGTGAAATACTCTCTGGGAGCTCTGCTGGCGTTCTTGCGAGCGTCGCGGCAGGGCTTGCAGCGCTGGGGCTCATTCTGGAAGCCGCGCTCAGCGTAGAATTCCTGCTCACCGGCAGTGAAAACGAATTCTTCTCCGCATTCTTTGCAAACTAAAGTCTTGTCTTCGTACATTGTTAAACCCTCTCTTAATTTGAAATGAGAATGTCCCAGAACAAACCCACCGGATAATCGCGCTGAGCCTCACTGGGCTATATTTAGGAACGGCTTTGCCGAATTCCACATCTGTAAAGGTCGCCAAACGACCATGCGCTCCGAATATTGGAGACATTAATGCGTGTAAACTTTGGAAACATCCCCGATACATGCAAGCATGTGTTCATCAAAAAGCCGGATGCTTTCCCGCATAAGCAGGCGCAGGACATAATGCTCATCTGAGCAGCGTTGAGAGGGGGTGACAACTTCAAAATTGGTACAGCAAATAGCTTCTGCTGAGCAGAAGACAACCGTATTATAATCACACATCCAGTTATTGTCAAGCATTTAGACAAAATATTTTAAAAATCAGAAGGACTTTGATAAGTTTTTATTAAATCTGTCAAAAGAAATGCCAATATTTTGGTCATAATTCTTGAGATAAATCTGATCAGAAAATACCTATTTGACCGGATTCTCCAATGTACTTTATTCCAAGATGCTCATAAGCAAGCCTGGTTACGCACCGTCCTCTGGGGGTCCTTACAAGGAAGCCTATCTGCATCAGATACGGTTCATAAACATCTTCCAATGTTACAGCTTCCTCACCTATGGTTGCGGCAAGTGTTTCCAGTCCAACAGGTCCCCCACCGTAGTTTTCAATGATGCTTCTGAGCATCCTTCTGTCGGTGGCATCGATTCCAAGATGATCGACCTCAAGGCGGTTGAGTGCCTCATCAGCAACCTGCTTGGTGATCCTGCCGCCGGCCAATACCTGAGCAAAGTCTCTGACTCTGCGGAGCATTCTATTGGCAATTCGCGGAGTTCCTCTTGAACGTGAAGCTATCTCCAAGGCGCCTTCGGGCTCAATGGGTACGCCAAGCAGAGCCGCACTTCGCATGATTATCTTCTGCAGTTCCTCGGGTGTATAAAGCTCAAGACGCAGAGAAACACCAAATCTGTCACGCAGTGGAGATGACAGCTGACCGGCTCTTGTGGTCGCGCCTATAAGGGTGAATCTGGGAAGATCCAGCCGGATGGAGTTTGCCGAAGGACCTTTTCCAATGATAATATCTATGGCATAATCCTCCATAGCGGGATAAAGTATCTCCTCAACATTTCGGTTAAGGCGATGTATCTCATCGATAAAAAGAATATCGTTCTTGTTCAGGTTTGTCAGCAATGCCGCAAGATCCCCGGTTTTTTCAATAGCGGGACCGGAAGTAATGCGAACATTGACTCCCATCTCGTTGGCGATAACACCGGCAAGGGTTGTCTTGCCAAGTCCCGGCGGACCATAAAGCAGCACATGGTCAAGTGATTCTCCGCGCTGCTTTGCAGCCTCAATATAAACAGAAAGATTAGACTTGGCTTTTTCCTGCCCTGTATACTCAGCCAGTGATTTGGGTCTGAGGGAAAACTCAGTCTCATCCTCAGGTGTAAATGTCTTCGTTACAAGACCTTCATCATAAACATCAGAAAACTCAATGCTCATTCATTTCACCTATTTCATCATTTTCTTCAGTGCCGCTCTGATTATCTCTTCAACAGGCAAAGCATCTACGTCAATTCCCTTTAATGCTGCTCCTGCCTCGCTGGAGCTATAGCCCAATGCTGACAGTGCCGCTGCCGCTTCAGCCGCTTTACCGCCGGTATTTACAGCCGCCACAGCTTCAAAGCTGCTGTCTATCTCAGTCATCATGGAACCAAGCTTGTCTTTCAGTTCAAGAATGATACGCTGAGCCATTTTTTTACCAACACCCTGAACCTGAGTCAGAGCCTTCTCATCACCGGTCATGATGGCTAAAGACAGTCTGTCCGGAGATGTATATGAAAGAATAGACAGTGCAACTTTGGGTCCTACCCCTGAAACGCTCAGCAGCATTTGAAAGCTTTTAAGCTCTTCATTAGTCACAAAACCATAAATGTCAAAAGCATCTTCCTTGATGTTGCAGTGTGTAAAGAGCTTGGCTGTCTCGCCCTTTTTCAGTTTTGAAAGAGTTGTGGTAGTTGTGTGGCAGGCATAGCCTACTCCACCGCAGTCGATAACCGCCAGTCCCTCTTCCATGTGAGCGACCGTTCCCATAATATAGTAAAACATTCTGTTTATCCTTTCAGACATTTTTTCGCAAGCAAAGATGTGGAGCTGCGAGCATGGCAAAGCGCAATGGCAACAGCGTCAGCAGCGTCATCGGGCTTTGGTACGTCATCCAGTTTCAGCAGCCGCCTGGTCATATCCATAACTTGCCGTTTTTCCGCTTTACCATACCCGGTGACCGCCATTTTGACCTGAAGGGGCGTGTACTCAAAAATAGGCACACCCGCCTTACAGCACTCGGCCATTATTACTCCTCGTGCCTGAGCAACATTTATACCGGTAGTTATATTGGTGTTGAAAAACAATTCTTCAATGGCAACTGCATCCGGCTTAAAGGTATCGAGGAGCTGCTTCATATCGTTCTGGATCTGCACAAGTCTGTAAGCCATTTCGTCTCCGGCTTTAGTATTGATCGCTCCGCAGGTCAGAAGCTTCTGCTCTCCCCTTTCGGCGCTTATCAGCCCAAAACCAACTATCGCATATCCGGGATCTATCCCAAGAATTCTCATTATCTCACCATCAAAACTTAAAAACTATTCCAACCACAGCAGCAATCGCAATAAATGCCGCAGGGTGCCATTTCAGCTTCTGAGTTCCAATGAACAGAAAAACGAACAGCACCATAGCGCCAACGCTGATCTGAGGAATACTCATTTTCCATATCTGCATCATTTCGTCAGTAAACAGAGTGACTCTTGCCACCTGCCAGCACGCAGCGGCTATCATGCCGCAAACCGCGGGACGTATCCCATTGAACGCAGCTTTTACCACAGGCTTGTCGCTGAATCCCATGTAGAATCTGGCAAGTATAAGGATAATAATCAGCGATGGCATCAGAAGACCCAAAGTCGCCACCACACCGCCCAGAATACCGGTAGTAGTAAATCCCGCGAAGGTTGCCATATTCATACCTATGGAGCCCGGTGTGGATTCTGATACGGCTATCATATCGGTAAGCTGCTCTACTGTAAACCAGTCATATCGTTCAGCGATGGAATACAGAAACGGCAGTGTTGCAAGACCGCCGCCGATGGAGAAAAGGCCGGTCTTAAAGAATTCAAAAAACAGCAGCCAATACTTCATTCTGATTTCCTCCTTTGCCTCAGGAGATCGACAAGCATCATTATAAGCCCGGCTGCAACAGCAACTACAACTATCCAGATAGGAGAAAGCCCAAGGATTACCGTGGCAAGAAAAGCCATCAGGAACAGAATAACGCCCATTGCATTTTTGACCCCGGTCTTCCACAGCTTGACAACAGCACTCAGTATAAGCGCCACAACAGCAACCCTAATGCCGTTGAATGCATGTCTTACGACCTCTATGTGTGCATAATTCCGGAGCAGACCGGCAATAAGGGTTATTATCACAAGGGATGGAAACGCGATTCCGAGAGTAGCAAATACGCCTCCCAAAACACCTTTGCGCTTATATCCCACAAATGTAGCAGTATTAACAGCTATTATTCCAGGGGTACACTGACCTATGGCATAATAGTCCAGCAATTCTTCATTTGTGACCCATCCACGGTTTTCAGACAGTTCGCGGGTCAGCATTGGCAGCATGGCATATCCTCCGCCAAAGGTCAACGCGCCTATTTTACAAAAGGAAACAAAAAGCTGTAGCAGTTCTTTCATCAGCAGTCAAACAACTCTCCGTCAAATACAAATTCAGCAGGACCGGTCATAAAAACATGTCCATTTTCTTTATTCCACTCTATTTCGAGCTTGCCTCCACGCAGATGGAGCACAGCCTTTCCATCACACTTACCAAGCAAAGTTGCAGCTACCAAAGAAGCACAGGCTCCGGTGCCGCAGGCAAGCGTCTCACCGGCTCCGCGTTCCCATACACGCATATTAATATTATACTCATCCGGCATCTGCAAAAACTCAGTATTTGTGCGTTCAGGGAAAAGAACATGATTTTCAAACAAAGGACCTGTCTTTTCGATATCAACAGTATCAACATCATCTACAAACACGATAGCATGTGGGTTGCCCATGGAAACGCAGGTCATACGATACTCCACACCATCTACTGTTACAGGGACATCAACAGCCTTTTCACCGGAGATATTCACAGGTATCAGGTCCGGTTTAAGAACCGGTTCGCCCATATCAACAGTGATGGACTTTACGATGCCATCCTCGTAATGCATTTTAAGTATCTTTATACCGGCAAGAGTTTCAACAGTGATGGTTTCTTTTTTCTCAATTCTGTCGTGATAGAAACGACCTACACAGCGAACACCGTTACCGCACATCTGGCTGCGGGAACCATCGGAATTATACATATCCATGCGGCAGTCAGCAATATCGGATGGGCAAATAAGGATCAAACCGTCAGAGCCAACACCGAAATTTCTGTTGGATACCTTAACTGCCAGCGCCGAAGGGTCTTCTACTTTCTGTTCAAAGCAGTTGACGTAAACGTAATCGTTGCCGGCGCCCTGCATTTTTGTAAATTTCATATTCTTTTCCTCTCTTTGACCCAAAGAATCATTTCGTATTATTGTAACACGAACAGCCCTGCATTGCAATGCAGGGCTGTTCAATTTTTCCTTTAGAGTTTTTTTACAAATAAGGCTCTGGTTGCGTTCAGTACCGCAATGACCATTACCCCAACATCGGCAAAGATCGCCAGCCACATGTTGGCAATGCCCAAAGCTCCCAAAACCAGACATATAAGCTTAATACCCAAGGCAAACACGATATTCTGGTAAATGATCCTCATACACTTTTGAGCGATCCTGATGGCCTTTACGACCTTCACAGGGTCATCATCCATCAGCACCACGTCGGCTGCTTCAATGGCAGCATCAGAGCCCATGGCTCCCATAGCGATGCCAATATCTGCTCTCGACAAAACCGGTGCATCATTGATACCATCACCAACAAAAGCAACTTTTGCCTTCGGGGGCTTATTCTCGATAATGCTTTCAATTATGGACACCTTATCTCCCGGAAGCAGCTGACTATATACTTTGTCGATTCCAAGCACTTCGGCCGTTTCATCAGCAACAGCCTTTCTGTCTCCGGTCAGCATTACGGTTTCGGATACATTTTTCTTCAGCAGCTCGATGGCTTCCGCTGCATTGGGTTTAATAACGTCAGAGATGATGATATGACCGGCATATTTTCCATCAACAGAGACATGAACTATCGTTCCGGTCATGTCACATTCATCACATTCAATGCCTACCCGGCTCATCAGTCTGCTGTTGCCGGCAGCAACCATCACGCCATCTACATTTGCCGTAACGCCTTCGCCGCTTAACTCCTGAATTTCTCTCACTCTGGTGCGATCAACATTTCCGCCATACGCTTCGATGAGGCTTTTGCTTATAGGATGAGATGATGCGCTTTCAGCCAACGCAGCATATTCAAGAAGCAATTTTTCTTCCATATCATTGCTGTGTATTGCACTGACCTCAAAGGCGCCTTTCGTCAGAGTACCTGTCTTATCAAATACAACGATGTTTACTCCTGCCAGAGCTTCCAGATAATTTGATCCTTTTACAAGGATTCCGGCATTACCTGCTCCGCCTATACCGGCAAAGAAACCAAGCGGTATGCTTATAACAAGAGCACAGGGGCAGCTTATTACAAGGAACGTCAGAGCGCGATATATCCAGTTGCCCCACTCAGGCGAAACACCCATGATCAACATTCTGAATAAGGGAGGCAGCACAGCAAGCGCGAGAGCACTCCAGCATACAGCAGGTGTATATATCCTTGCAAATTTTGATATAAATTTTTCGGATCTCGACTTGCGGGAACTTGCGTTCTCCACAAGATCAAGAATCTTTGACACTGTGGATTCGCCAAATTCTTTTGTAGTTTTTATTCTTAGGACACCTGTCATATTGATGCAGCCGCTGATGACCTCATCATCGGGTCCAACATCACAAGGCACACTCTCACCTGTCAACGCGCTTGTGTTCAGGCTGGAGCTTCCCTCAACAACTACACCATCAATGGGAACCTTTTCACCGGGCTGAACAACGATAATGCTGCCGATCTCAACTTCGTCAGGATCAACACTTTCAAGCTCACCATTTACCTCAATATTAGCATAGTCAGGTCTTATATCCATCAACTGGCTGATGTTTCTGCGGCTCTTGCCGACAGCACAGCTCTGGAACAGTTCACCTATCTGATAGAACAGCATAACAGCTACCGCTTCTACGTAATCACCACTGCTCGTTACCGCAATAATGATAGCACCTATAGTTGCAACTGCCATCAGAAAGCATTCGTCAAACACCTGGCGATTCCAGATGCCAACAGCAGCTTTCTTTAAAATATCCCATCCAATTATCAAATAGGGTATCATATAAAGGCAGAATCTGACCACGCCATCAGACGGGATAAATTCCAGCACGATCATCAGCAATGCCGAAATGATTATCCTCAAAAGCATTTTCTTTTGCTTTTTATTCATAGTGCTACTCCCTTTCCGGGCATAAAAAGTTACAGGAAAATTTCGCAGTCAGATACTGACTTCTTGCAGTTTTTTACCACCTGCTGCATAACTTCGGCAGGTTCATGACCGTCTTCAAATTCAACGATCAATTTCTGAGCCATAAAATTAACTGTTGCATCAGCAACGCCGGAAGTCTTCTGGACAACACCTTCCATCTTATTGGCACAGTTAGCGCAGTCTACGTCGATTTTATATGTTTTTTTCATAAGTACAGCTCCTTAGTTAATTCAACGATTAAATGATTGTTTAATTGTTGAATTAACTATACTACCTTTTTAAACGAATGTCAAGCAGGAAATAGCAATTCTGTCTTTAAATTTCCCGGGTAATATGCTAAACTTAAAAAAAGGAGGAATATAAATGTCCCAGTTCCCTCTTCCCCACGATCACAATCAAAACATTGATAATATTGTTTCCAAGCTGCCAAACACAGATGATTTTCTTCTGCTTTCTGAATTGTTCCGCCAGTTAGGTGACTGCAATCGCATACGCATTTTCTGGTTTCTGTGTCACTGCGAAGAATGCGTAATAAATCTGTCTGCGCTAATGGACATGAGCTCTCCCGCTATATCACATCATCTCAAGCAGCTCAAATCTGCCGGTCTTGTTATCAGCAGACGTTCAGGCAAAGAGGTTTATTACAAGGCGGCAGATACCGATACTGCCCGCGCTTTGCATAATATGATAGAAACACTGATGGCAATAACCTGTCCTGAAACATGCCATTTCAAATAAAAAAACCGACGATGCATAAGCATCGTCGGTCGATTTTTTGATTAGAGATTTACAGCAGCGTAGAAACCTTCGCGAGTAGCCTGTTCAGCGGTTCTTGCGCGGACGCAGTCGCCAACTTCAATGCACTCGGGAGCATCAGTCATCATGAAGCTGTCAGCCAGAGCGCTTCTGGAGCGCATACCGGAAGCAAGGATGATGGTATCGCCGTAAACAGTCTGCTCATTGCCATCAGCATCGAGGTAAGTGACGGCGCCGGGAGCAACAGACTGGCATCTTGCGCTGGTCAGTTCGGTGAACATACCCTTTTCAGCTTCGTCGCCAAGCAGAACCATCATTTCGGTACGGCAGGTGGGAGCTGCATCGGGAGCCAGCTTGGACTGCATCTCAACGATAGCGACCTTGATACCCTTTTCGCAAAGGTGCAGAGCGGTTTCACAGCCGACCTGACCGCCGCCGATGATGACAACGCTCTTGCCCAGAGTATCTTCCTTGCCGTAAACATCGGTAGCGACTACGCCGTTTTCGATGCCGGGCAGAGGCAGGATCAGGGGATCAGCGCCAACAGCGATGATGCAGGCATCATACTGTCCATTGATCATTTCGGGAGTGGCTTCGGTGCCGAGCATCAGGCGGATATTGCTCTTCTTGACCTGATATGCAAGGTAATCCTTGTAAGCGCGCAGGGGATACTTGAAGCTTACGTAGTCAGCAAAGAACAGCTTGCCGCCAAGATGATCTTCTTTTTCGTACAGAGTGACTTCGTGACCACGTTCTGCGGCGGTAATAGCAGCCTTCATACCGGCAGGACCGCCGCCGATAACAGCAACTTTCTTGACCTTTTCGGGCTTATCGGAGATAAGCTTGTCGAGGTGAGCTTCAAGACCGACCTTGGGGTTAACGGTACATGCAAACTGATGACCGTAAACAGCAGAGTCGTGGCAGCGCATACATTTTACGCAGGGTACGATATCATCCTCGTGACCTTCCAGACTCTTTCTCATCATGTCGGGGTCAGCGATGAATGCACGGGCGATAGCTACGAAATCACACTTGCCAGCAGCAATGGCTTCTTCAGCTTCAGCAATGTTGCCGAAACCGCTGACTGCGGTGATGGGAATATTGATCTTGCCGGACTTTTTGAATTCCTCAGCGATCCAGACATTGGGATGGGGAGGCAGGTGTCCGCAGGGATGAGTCCATGTATTCCAACGGGCATTAAGCATACCGGCAGAGACCTGAAGAATGTCGATCTTATCCTGGATCATTTCACCGATCTTGATGCCTTCTTCGACATCGATGCCGCCGGGCTCGTATTCGGTACCAGACATACGAACTTCGATCATCAGCTTCTTGCCGACCTTGGCACGAACAGCTTCGAGAACCTCGTTAATATAACGAACACGGTTTTCAAGACTTCCGCCGTACTCGTCGGTTCTGTGGTTGGTCAGAGAAGACAGGAACTGTGCAAGGGGTACGGAATGACCAAAGTGGAACAGAACGGAGTCGAAACCACATTCTACGAGAACTGCGCAGCAATCAGCGATGTCCTGCTTGGTCTGTTCCATTACTTCCTTGGGTACTTCCTTGCCGATGGGAGGGCTGCCCATGATGCGGCCGCCGTCGGAGCAGGTGTAGATGCCGGGGAAGAAGCCGATGAGCTCCATGCCGGCCTTTGCGCCGTGGAAGTGGATACGCTCAGCCAGATGTGCCAGCTTGTGCTTGTGGTTGTACACACGGGTGTCCCAAACGGTGTGTTCGCCGTCGTCCTGGACGTCGCAGTACTTTACGCCAGCCGCATAGACCATTGCAGCACCGGATTTTGCACGCTGTTCGAAGAAAGCGATGGAATCCTCGGTGGGATGGAGAGTGCCGTCGTTGGCAGAGTGAATGGTGGAAGGAGCCGTAATAATGCGGTTTTTGAAAAGATTGCCGCTTACTCGGATAGGCTCAGTCACGTGGGGATAACGCATGTTCATTGTAATCACCTCAAAAATTGTGTTTATTCCTCACTAAGCAGTATGTACGCCGTTATTCAGCAATTTTTCTGCACTGAATAACACTATCATTACATCAGTATATTAAACCATATTCAACGCAAAAAAGCAATCAGTAAAAGATATATTCAACATTTAAATGTTTTTTGACATATATCCACGAATATGAAAAAGCAGCCGCATATGAGCGGCTGCCTGTGATCGAAATTCATTGTCAATTTTTGATACCTTTACAGGGAAAATCCGAACCAGGCTTCGGCGTTGCGATAGCATATATCCTGAACCATAGAGCCGAGGAACTCAATATCACCGGGGTACTCTCCCCTTTCGACCAGTGCGCCTATCTTATCGCAAAGTATGCGGCGATAGTATTCATGGCGGGTGAAGGAGGTAAAGCTGCGGGAATCGGTAAGCATACCTACCGAGGCTGAAAGCAAACCTGTTTCCATAAGCTGATCAAGCTGCTCGGATATGCCGCGTATATGGTCATGGAGCCACCATGCCGCACCATACTGCACCTTCGCTCCGTTGGATGAAAAGTTTACTGCCATGGTTGCGAGCATCGCGCTGTCGGCAGGATTCAAATTATACAGTATGGTTTTGGGAAGCGAGTCGGCGCTCTCCAAATCGCCCAAAAACGCGCTGAGCATAAAGGGGTCGGTTGCCGCGCCAATGCTGTCTGCACCCGCATCCGCGCCGAAGGACGCAAAAAGCTTTGGCGAATTGTTGCGGATGGGACCAAGATGAAGCTGCATGGCAAGGTCACGCTTTTCGTACCGGGCAGCGAGGAACCGAAGCAGTGCGCCCTGATAGACCGAAATTTCCTGCTCTGTCAAAGCTTCACCTGCCAGAGCTTTCGCCATAACAGGTGCGGGGTCTCCTTCGGCGTATCGGAAGCGGATGAAGCCATGGTCTGTTACGCGGCACCCTGCTGAGCAGAAAAAGTCCAGCGACTTTTCAAGAGCAGCAAGCAGGCTGTTCCAATCGGAGATCGCGCCGTAGCGGTCTCCAAGCTGCTGCAGAGCTGTTTTCCACGGCTGCTGGTCAATGTGGAGGAATCTGTCCGGTCGGAAAGAGGGCAAGGTTTTGAAAGGTATATCTTTGTCCTGAGCCAATTTCAAATGCCAGTTGAGGTCATCCGCCGGGTCATCGGTGGTACACAGCACTCTGACCCGCATTTTTGCAAGCAGCGACACGGCATCGTAACCGTCTCCCGCAAGCATGGCACAGGTCCTGTTCCAGATATCATATGCGGTGTTGGCGTTCAAAGGAGTGTCTATGCCGAAATAACGCTGCAGCTCAAGATGTGCCCAATGGTAAACAGGGGTGCCTATAAGTCTGGGCATCACCTCTGCAAAACGCAGGAACTTTTCATATTCGGGTGCGTTTCCGGTAATATATTCCTCAGACACGCCGCAAACTCTCATGCAGCGCCATTTGTAATGGTCACACTCAAGCCACAGTTGGGTGAGGTTGTCATACCTTCTGCGCTCGTAAATGTCCTTGGGTGAAAGGTGGTTGTGATAGTCGATTATTGGGCAGCTTTCGGCGTAATCATGGAACAGTCGGCTGCCTGTTTCGTTGGTGAGGAGAAATTCCTCGTTCATAAAAGCTTTCATATCAGAATTTCTCCCGGTTTATCCACAGTCCCAGTGCGGGATTGGGAATGTAATATACTTCTTCGCCATCGGGCAGGGTGTTATAACCGTAACTCAGCTTCTCGGGGTCGTAGCGCCTGACTGTCTCGTCATAGTCAGCTGCCGCAAAACCAACGCTTTCGATCTCCTCTTTGGTTATGTTTTTGACAGCGTAGGTGATGCTGAAACGTCCGTCGGATGAACCGTGGATGAGGTGAGCAGCAGCGCTCATGTTGTCACGAAGGTCCTGATTCTCGGGCTTTTCAAACTGTTCGAGAGTGTTGATGCGACCTTTATAGCCGTATTTGCGGATAAGCTTGTCCACCTGAGCATCTTCGCCAAAGCGCTCGATGCCCGGAGCAAGCACCAGCAGTTCCCCGCCGTCTGCGATGGCCATGCGGGTACGGTATACGGATTTGTTGCCAAGCCATGTGCTTTTGAATTCCGAGGGATCGAGGTATACGATGCATTTTTTGATGCCGGTATCCACGAAGTCGATATTCTTTTCCTGCGCAAGTTCTATGGCTGCTTCCAGAACTTTTCGGGTATCGCCGATGAACAAACCGTGGGTACGGATATTGCCGCCGGGTGCGGTACAGACAGTAAGGACAAAAACGATGGGGCGTTCGCTGAGATAGTGTTCCAAACCGTAGTCCAGTATCTTGCGGACAGGAGTATGATCCTTGCCCATCATTCGTTCCATGCCGTATACGGCGCCTACCATATGGCTTTTGTTAATCATATCGCTGCCGCCCACGCCTACAAACAGGTTTTTGGCATGGTTGGCCATTCCGATGACTTCATGCGGTACGACCTGACCGACAGAAAGGATAAGGTCGTACTTTTCATCCATCACCATACGGTTTATCTCAACGCTGACAGCATCATGCCAAAGACCGTCGGTTATCTCCTCAAGGTATTGGGCGGGAACCTCGCCAAGACGCGTTACATCGGTGCGCCAGTTGTGAGGAATAAACTTATCAAAGGGGATATCGCCAAACATGGCAGCGGCTTCCGCTTCTGTTACGGGCACATGAGTGCCAAGCGCGGGAAGAATGTCCACGCTGCATCCCCGCTCCACAAGAGTGTGGTAGTAAATATTGGTGATAAGTCCTGCGTTGGAATGGAAGCGTGTAAAGTCAGGCGGGATTATAAGAACATTGTTCAGGATGCGTCCTTCAAGGCCGGAAAGCAGCGCTTCGCGTATCTCTTCCCTGCTGAGTCCCGTTTCATTATCGGAATAATAGAACTTTTCCATATATCTTTCCTCTTATACTCCGCTGTAGGCAGAAAAGCCGCCGTCCACAGGGATAACGATACCGGTTACAAAGGAGGATGCCTTTTCGTCAACAAGGAACAGCAATGCGCCCAAAAGTTCGTCTGGAGTGCCGAAGCGTTCCATGGGAGTTGCCGCAAGGATCTTTCCGGTTCTGGCGGTGGGGGTTCCGTCGTCATTCCAGAGCAGAGCCTTGTTCTGATCTGTGGAGAAGAAGCCGGGAGCAATGGCATTGACACGAATACCCACCTTGCTGAAATGAACCGCAAGCCACTGGGTGAAGTTGGAAATAGCGGCCTTGGCTCCGGAATAAGCGGGTATTTTGGTCAGCGGAGTAAAGGCGTTCATGGAGCTGACATTGAGGATAGTACAGCCGCTGCGTCCTATCATGTCTTTTGCAAAAGCCTGAGTGGGCAGCAGAGTTCCAATATAGTTAAGATTGAAAACAAACTCCATATCTTCGTCGCTCAGATCAAAGAATGACTTGGTATCCGCATCGATGTCACCAAGTTCAAAATACTCTTTATCGGTAGTTGCACGGGGATTGTTGCCGCCTGCACCGTTTATAAGGATATCGCACTTACCATACTGAGCAAGAACGGCTTCATGGGCTGCGTTTACGCTTTCGGCGTTGGTAACGTCTACCTGTACCGCAATTGCTTCTCCGCCAAGAGCAGCAATTTCTTTGACCACATCCTCTGCCTTGGACAGAGTACGGTTGAGAATGGCTACTTTTGCGCCGCACAGCGCAAGAGCTTTGGCAAATTCGCGGCACAGCACACCGGCTCCACCGGTGACAACCGCCACTTTACCGTTGAGTTCGGGTTTGAAAGGGATATTCATATATGATTACCTGCCTTTTTATATATCGTTATTGAAGCAAAACTTTTCTATTCCATAGGCAACTCCGTCTTCATCACAGGACAGGGTCACCCAATCTGCCGCATTTTTAACTTCTTCAGCGGCGTTGGACATGGCAACACCTATGCCTGCTTCACGAAGCATGGAAAGATCGTTAAGACCGTCGCCAAAGGCCATGGTCTCTTCCCGGGCTGCATCAAGATGCGCGGCAAGAGCCAGCAGAGCCTCACCCTTATTGGCGTGAGTCTGATTTATTTCCACATTTGCGTCTATCGAACTGGATACGCACAGACCGTCAAACCTGTCGGGCAGCTGCCGCATAAGCTTCAGCCGCAATTCGGCATCAGATGTAAACAGCTGGATCTTCTGCACATCCTGACCACGCTCAGCAAGAAAAGCTTTAAGCTCCGGTACAGGCTGCCGCAGCTCATGGAGCATTTTTCGATAATGCTGATCCTGCACAACTTCATCTATACGCTGTTTCATGGATGCGGTCATCCACGCCTCATTATTGAGATAACAGTCATATATTACAGGATACCCGTCTAAAAACTCCATTATTTGAACCGACTGTTTCCATGGTATCTCAGCTTTATAAATGACATTACCGGTTTTCAGATCAGCAACTTCTGCGCCATTGACGGTTATGGCATAGCGTACGAAAGGCAGCTGCCGGATAAAATCCGGCATGCCGCCAAAAAATCGCCCAGTGGTAGGTACTATCTCTATGCCGGCATCCGCCGCCTTTTGCAATGCTGCAAAATTTACGGCAGACAACCGCTTATTTGAATCCAACAGAGTACCATCCAGATCAAGAGCAATTATCTTTATCGCATCAGGCATTGTAAGTACCTGCGGCGGTGCTTCCGCCGTGACCTGTCCAGTTGGTGTGGAACACCTGACCTCTGGGCTGATCGATACGCTCATATGTATGAGCGCCGAAATAATCTCGCTGAGCCTGCAGAAGATTTGCCGGCAGGCTGGCAGTGGTATAACCGTCAAAATAGTTCAGCGCCGAGGAGAAGGCAGGCATTGGAACGCCGACCTTAACTGCATAGGCAACGACCTCACGCCAAGCAGGAACAAGTTCCTTGATAACGGAGGAAAAATAATCGTCCAGCAGAAGATTTTCCAGAGCAGGATCCTTTTCGTAAGCTTCCTTTATCTTGCCCAGAAATACGCTGCGGATTATGCAGCCGCCTCGCCACATAAGGGCAATGCCGCCATAGTTAAGGTTCCAGTTATAGGTCTTGGCAGCAGTAGCCATAAGGGTAAAGCCCTGAGCGTAGGATATTATCTTGCTGGCGTAAAGGGCTTTACGGATACATTCAATAAAGGCTTCTTCGTCTCCTTCAAATGCGGGTATTGTCTTGGGGAACACTCTGGATGCTTCCACACGTTCGTTCTTCATGGCAGACAGGCAGCGCGCAAAAACAGCTTCACCAATCAGCGTCAGCGGCACACCTTCGTCAAGAGCGGAAACAGCAGTCCATTTACCGGTACCCTTCTGACCCGCGGTGTCCAGTATGTAGTTAACGGTGGTCTCACCGTTTTCATCCTTGTATCCAAGAATGTCTCCGGTTATCTCAATAAGATAGCTGTCCAGTTCAGTCTCGTTCCATGCGGCAAACACTTCATGCATCTGCTCGGCAGACATGCCCAGACCATCGCGCATAAGCTGATAAGCTTCACATATAAGCTGCATATCACCGTACTCGATGCCGTTATGGACCATCTTAACAAAATGTCCTGCACCATTTTCTCCTACCCATTCGCAGCAGGGAGAACCGTCTTCCACCTTGGCGCAGATCGCCTGGAAAACAGGCTTGACATATTCCCATGCTTCGGGGGAACCGCCGGGCATCATGGAAGGACCATTCAACGCGCCCTCTTCGCCGCCGGAAACGCCGGTACCAACATAAAGCAGACCCTTGCTTTCAACATATTCGGTGCGGCGGATAGTATCGGGAAAATGGCTGTTGCCGCCGTCTATCAGGATATCTCCTTCTTCAAGATAGGGCATCAGGTTTTCGATAAGGTCATCCACTGCCTGCCCTGCCTTGACCATCATCATGATCTTTCTGGGCTTTTCCAAGCTGTCTGCAAGTTCCTGAAGAGAATAAGTACCGATAATATTCTTTCCTGCGGCACGCCCTTCAACGAAGCTTTTTACCTTTTCAGTGGTGCGGTTATATACTGCCACAGTAAAGCCCTTGGACTCCATGTTCATAACAAGGTTTTCACCCATTACTGCAAGTCCAACAAGTGCGATATCAGCTTTTTTCACGTTATTTCCTCCCCTATCTCTGAACTCTTGCGTTACCGGCGTAAATATCCCATACCTGCTTTTCATCAGCAGGTTCGGCATAGTCGTTAAGGCTGCTGGCAGCCAGAACACCGGTAGCCCAGCCGAACCGGAGGCACTTTTCAGGTTCCCATCCGTTTATAAGACCATAAAGCAGACCACCGGTAAAACCATCACCGCCGCCGATGCGGTCCATAACGGGGATCTGACGAGGCTCTTCAACACACCACTGACCATCTGCCAGCAGCAGTGCGCCCCAAAGATGCTCATTGGCGCTGATGACCTGACGCAGGGTTGTACCAAACACCTTGGCGTTTGTATATTTTTCCTTTACCTGACCGATCATTTCCTTAAATCCGTTGATTTTGGAAGCAAGATCCTTGCCGCCGGCTTCAGGTCCGGCAAAGCCGAGGCACAGCTGGAAATCTTCTTCATTGCCCACAAGAACGTCTGCAACGGAAGCGATCTGGTGGAAAGCTTCGCGAAGCTCTTCCTCACGACCTTTCCAGAAGGTGGCTCGGTAGTTCAGGTCAAAGCTGACAAGTGTGCCATGCTCTTTGGCTGCCTTTGCAACGGCAAGGCAGAACTTTGTGGTATCTTCACTCATGGCTGCAATAAGCCCGGAGATATGCAGGATGCCTACGCCCTCCTGTCCGAAAATGCGTTCAACATCAAATTCATCAATAGACAGAGTACGTCCCACTTCACCGGCACGGTCATTCCACACACGGGGAGCACGCATACCGAAACCTGAATCGGCTATATTGAACTGATGGCGATATCCCCAGGGACCACCCTGATCGGCATCAACGCCTTCAAATCGGATATTACGGGCACGAAGCTGGCTCTTTATAAATTCAGCTATGGGGCTGCCTTTAACAAACTTTGTAAGCACAAGGCACTCCCGACCAAGAGAGGAAGAAACGTTCAGCACGTTGGACTCGGCGCTGGTAGCCTGCATATAAAAACGATTGCTGTTATGAACAGCCATCCGGTCTTCAGGAGTGATTCGAACACCCATACTTGTGGGACAGGCGATAGCATAGCGATAGCTGCTGCGAAGATTCAGTTCCATGTCAGTGATTTCCCTTCAATCTTAAAAATTAGTGTGGTATTATTTCATGCAAAAAGCGAAGATAAAGCGCATCAATTCACGTTTTATCTTAAAAAACATTGTAAATCCGCTACTAACGTGTTATTCTTAGATATGTGAATTCTTTGAACTCTAAGTACTCACGCAGATCCTTTCATATTATCGTATAATTTTGCTCTGAGTTCAAGTAATTCCTTAAATAAATCGTCAGAAAATGTAAATTTTTCTTTTATCAGGTACAAGATTTCAAAAATTTCGCAACCTTTTTATGACTTTTGATGCCGATATCGGCACCTGCAATATACAAAAACGCAAATTAAAAACAATACTTAAGGAGGCATTCCCCATTGAGAACCGTTGTCAACTTTAACGCCAAGTGGGCCTTTACCAAGCAGAACACCGAGGTTCCCGCAGCTCTCCCCAAAGACTGGAACTGGGTGAACCTGCCCCATACCTGGAACGCCATTGACGGCCAGGACGGCGGCAACGACTATTACCGCGGCACCTGCTGGTATGCCAAATCTCTCGACAAGATGGATCTGCCCACCGCAGATCGCTATTACCTCGAGCTGCAGGGCGCCAACTCCTCTGCCGATGTTTACCTTAACGGTAAGCACCTTGCTCACCACGACGGTGGATACTCCACATGGCGTGTTGAGATAACCGAAGCTCTCGAGCGTGAAAACCTGTTTGCAGTGGCTGTGGACAACGCTGCCAATGAAACCGTTTACCCTCAGGTAGCTGACTTTACTTTCTATGGCGGACTTTACCGCAACGTAAACATCATCTGTGTCAGCCAGTCACACTTTGATCTGGACTACTGCGGTGGTCCCGGTATCGCGGTCACTCCTGCAATAAACGGCTCCGACGCAAGGATCGATATTGAAGTCTGGCTTACTGACAGCAAAGTGGGTCAGGATCTCCGCTACACTATCACTGACGCCGATGGCGCAATTGTCGCTCAGATCGAAGCACCCGACACAAAAGTTTCCCTTGACATTCCCAATGTCCATCTGTGGCACGGACGCAAGGATCCTTATCTGTACACTGCTTCTGTTGAGCTGGTAGAAAACGGCAGCGTGCTTGACAACGTTTCTGCACGTTTTGGCTGCCGCACCTTTAAGATAGATCCCCAGAAGGGCTTTATCCTCAATGGCGAAGAATATCCTCTGCGCGGTGTGTCCCGTCATCAGGATCGCTGGGGGATAGGCAACGCTCTGCTTCCCGAGCACCATGAAGAAGACATGGATCTTATCTGTGAAGTTGGATGCACCACCATCCGTCTTGCTCACTATCAGCATGACCAGTATTTCTATGATCTTTGCGATGAACGCGGCATGGTTATCTGGGCTGAGATCCCCTACATTTCCCAGCACATGCCCACCGCCCGTGAAAACACCATCTCTCAGATGAAGGAACTGGTAGTTCAGAACTACAACCACCCCTCCATCGTTGTCTGGGGTCTTTCCAACGAGATATCCATGAAGGGTGACGAGGATCCCGATCTGCTGGAAAACCACCGCATTCTCAACGACATGGTACACGAGATGGACAAGACCCGTCCCACTACCATTGCCGCTGTCTCTCCCTGCCCCATTGAAAGCCCCTATATCCAGATTCCCGACGTTGTAAGCTACAACCATTATTTCGGTTGGTACGGCGGCGACACTTCCATGAACGGTCCCTGGTTCGACAAGTTCCACGAACGCTGGCCCAACATCCCCATCGGCTGCTCCGAATATGGCTGTGAGGCTCTGAACTGGCACACCTCCAAGCCCGTACAGGGCGACTACACCGAAGAATACCAGGCTTACTACCATGAAGAGCTTATCAAGCAGCTGTACTCCCGTCCCTGGATGTGGGCTACCCACGTTTGGAACATGTTTGACTTCGGCGCCGATGCAAGAAGTGAAGGCGGCGAAAACGGTCAGAACCACAAGGGTCTTGTGACCTTCGACCGCAAATACAAAAAGGACTCCTTCTATGCTTACAAAGCATGGCTCAGCGACGAGCCCTTTGTACATCTCTGCGGCAAGCGTTACATCGACCGCGTTGAAGACGTGACCAGGATCACCGTTTACTCCAACCAGCCTGAGGTTGAACTTTTTGTCAACGGTGAAAGCCTTGGCAAGAAGGCTTCCCCTGAGCACTTCTTCTATTTTGACGTTCCCAACGCTGGCGAATCTGTACTTACAGCTGTTGCAGGCGAGCTGAAAGACGAAAGCCGTATCCGTAAGGTAGAAGTATTCAACGAAGATTACCGCATGAAAGAAAAGAATGCCGTTCTTAACTGGTTTGATATCACCGAAGTTGAAGGTCACTTCTCCCTGAATGACACTATGAAGGACATCATGTCTACCATGAAAGGCAAGCTCCTGTTTGCTTCCATGTTTGCCAAAGTTCTTCCCAAAGCTGGTGACAAGGTCGCCGGTGGTTTTGAGATGAACAGCAGCATGATGGATATGATGGGTGGCTTTACTGTTCTGCGTCTGACCGGTATGCTTGGCATGGTTGGTCTTGAAATGACCAAGGAACAGCTCCTTGACCTGAACGCAAAGCTTAACAAGATCAAAAAGCCCAAAAAATAAAATTACAAAAAATCCGTGGAATTAAGTTTCCACGGATTTTTTAC
>CAZIPP010000015.1:0-20193 GCA_964541215.1 uncultured Oscillospiraceae bacterium | reverse complement strand
GTCGTCAAGACCGAAACGCAGACGGAGTACCTTTTCTTCTCTGGGAGTAAGTGTTCCCAAAACCTCTGTAAGCTGTTCACGCATGAGCATAAACGATGCCGCTTCAGAAGGTTCATCCACATCATCGTCACTTATAAAATCACCAAGATGGCTGTCGTCCTCTTCACCTATGGGGGTCTCCAAAGAAATGGGATCCTGAGATATCTTCAAAACCTCATTTACCCGCTCGACAGTCATGTTCAAAGCATTGGCGATCTCCTCTGAACTTGGATCGTGACCAAGTTCCTGAGACAGCTGTCGGGAGGTTCGCACGACCCTGTTTATGGTCTCAACCATATGTACAGGGATGCGGATAGTCCGCGCCTGATCAGCAATGGCTCTGGTTATGGCCTGCCGTATCCACCACGTGGCATAGGTAGAAAACTTGTAGCCTTTGGTATGGTCAAATTTTTCCACCGCTTTGATTAGTCCCAGGTTGCCTTCCTGAATAAGATCCAGAAACTGCAGACCTCTGCCAACATATCTTTTTGCAATGGATACAACAAGACGCAAATTTGCTTCCGCAAGGCGGTGACGAGCTTCTTCATCACCCCGGCTCATTCTTTCAGCCAGCTCAACTTCTTCCTCGGGGGTCAGAAGAGGAACCTTGCCGATCTCCTTGAGGTACATTCTTACAGGATCATCAATACTGTAATTATCAACAAGAGACTCGGGGTCGATTATTTCTTCTTCGCCAACACTTTTGATATCGCTGTCTGTAGGCGCGATATCATCTTCTGCCACCTCATCGATCAAACCATCAGAAGCAATGCTGACTCCTGCCTGATTGATCTCAGCATAAAGTCTGGCAATCTGGTCTGGGCTCAGTTCGTTGTCGTCAATCAGTTTGATGACCTTCTGCGCATCCAGCTCACCATCTTTTTTGGCGTTGGATATAAGCTCGTCAATGCTGACATTCTCAGGTATCGCCTTGGAAGTGTCCAGCTTTTCATTCATCATCCTCATACCCCTTTCTTTTTCTCAGGCTGTCACGAAGCTCCAGTAACGACTGTTCTCCGGAAAAAGTTCGTTTATCATATTCTGTCTTGATTATCTCACAATAATCAGACAGCGTTCTCTCACTCTCACCTATAATGGGATCTGATTGCAGAACAGAAACTATATGCTTCATTTCCTCCTCATTAAACTGACCTTCGATGGATGCTACACGCAAGCTCAAGCCTTCGGCAAACAGCTGCAGAAAAGCAGCGTATACCTTGCCGAGAAGCGGCGACGAAAAATACTCAGGAAGCAGAACAGCTGCACACTTGGCGGTCAACTCGGGAGATGCCATAAGCAGCTTCAATACGCCCTCTTCCGCCCTTGCCGAACGGATGTTGGAGTAGCGCAGCGACCGTTCCTTTGGTTGAAGCGTATCGGCAGGTGTGAGCATCTGTGCCTGCTCTGCCTTTTTTTCTCTGCGCTGGCGGTTTTTGCGAAGCCGCTCCACTTCCACTGCCAGTGAGTCAGGCGATACATCGGCTGCTTCAGCTGCTCTTGCACCATAAACTTCACGGGACACCGCATTAGGCAGTGACGCAATAAGCTTGGTGGCTTCTTTTATATACTCCACCTTATTGTCATCCAAAGACAGATCATATTTATTTTGCAATATCAAAAGCTGATACTCTATATGGTTTTCGGAACGCTCAATAAGAGTATTAAACGCTTCCGCACCGTGTTTTTTGATGAATTCGTCCGGGTCCTTGCTGTCACCCATACGCAGCACCTTTACTTTAAGCTCGTGCCGTTCGAGTATGGTGATAGCTTTTTTGGTGGCTTTGGTTCCCGCCTCGTCACTGTCATAGGCGATCACTGCTTCATCGGCATATTTTGCTATAAGTTTTGCCTGATCGTCTGTCAGGGCAGTACCACATGAAGCCACAGCGCAGTCGAATCCCGCCTGATGCAGCATCACCGCGTCCATATTGCCCTCACACAGTATTATGCGCCGCTGTTTGGTCTTTTTCGCAAGATTGATGGCATAAAGATTTTTACTTTTATTAAAAACAATCGTATCCGGTGAGTTCAGATATTTGGGAGTTGAATCATCAAGCACCCTGCCGCCAAAACCTACGACGTTTCCCGTTACATCTATTATCGGAAACATTACTCTGTTGCGGAATCTGTCGTAAGCGCCTTTACCGTTCTTGGAAGATACCACAAGTCCCGCGTCAAGCAGTTCCTTTTCGGTAAAACCTTTGGCTTTCAAAGCCTTCATGGTAGCATCCCATGAATCGGGCGCAAAACCCAAACCGAATCGGGTGATCGTCCCTTTTGTCAAGCCACGCTTACCCATAAGATATTCCACAGCCTTTGCACCCTGAGGTTCCCAGAGATTGGCGTTGAACATCCGTGCTGCCTGACGGTTCAGTTCGTGAAGTCTTGTCTTCGTTTTTGCGGTGGATACATAGTTGCCTTCTTCCGGCACCGTCAAACCTGCGCGTCGTGCAAGAAATCTGACTGTATCGGGATAGTCAAGGCTTTCAATATCCATTATAAAATTTATTACTCCGCCGCCTTTACCACAGCCAAAGCAATAATACAGCTGCTTTTCTGTGGAAACGGAAAAAGACGGTGTTTTTTCTGTATGAAAGGGGCAGCAGCCCCAAAGCCGTCCGCTCTTTGAATTGAGACTGACATAGGAGGATACCACATCCTCGATAGGATTTCGTGCTATTAGCTCATCTATAAAGCTGGCAGGAAATGCCATGGTATCCCTCCTTTACTGTGTTTGTTATTTTTTGCTCCAGCCGTATGGAACAAATAGTTCGGCAAACTTGTTTGCCGCATATTTATCGGTCATGCCGGCAACGTAGTCGCAGACCACCTGCTCAACTCCGTCTTCGTCTACCAGTTTCAGGTAATCATCTGTCATTGCTTCAGGTCGTTTGAGATAGTAGTTATACAGATCTCCCAGAAGCTGAGTGACCTTGTGTTCCTCACCCTTGGCAACAGGCGAAGAATACACGTTTTCAAACATGAAAGACCGCAGATCCATCATAGCCTTTTCAACTTCGGCAGTCATTACTATCTGAGGTTTTTCCCAGCTGGCATCTATGACGTTCCTTACCAGAGTATCTATCCTCAGCTTATGGGTATTTCCCAAAACTGCGGATATTTCTTTGGGGATATCATCATTAGTCAGAATACCTGCTCGTATGGAATCATCTATGTCGTGATTTATGTAGGCGATCTTATCAGAAAAACGAACTATCTGAGCCTCCAACGTCTCCGGAAGGTCATCTCCGGTATGAGTGACTATTCCCCGTCGAACCTCATAGGTCAGGTTCAGCCCTTCGCCGTCTTTTTCAAGACGGTCTACCACTCGAAGACTTTGCTCATTGTGCTCAAAATGCCCCATTATCGCGCGCATGGCACGTTCTCCGGAATGTCCAAAGGGAGTATGCCCGATATCGTGACCAAGGGAAATAGCTTCTGTCAGGTCTTCATTCAGGCACAATGCTCTCGCGATAGTACGAGCGATCCCGGACACCTCGATGGTATGGGTCATTCTGGTGCGGTAATGATCCCCTTCCGGATCAAAGAACACCTGAGTCTTCTGTTTCAATCTGCGGAAGGATTTGCTGTGGATTATTCTGTCTACGTCACGCTGGAACAGTGTGCGAACAGAACAAACCGGTTCATCTTTAAGACGACCCCGGGACTCAGCCGACTTCACGGCATAGGGCGACAATCGGGTAAATTCTTCCTGTTCAAGACGCTGAGATACAGTCATAGAAAGCCTCCAAACCAGATGATAAGATCACCTGACACTTTATGAGACGGGAAAAGCTCTGTATTCGTTCCCTTTTATTTCGACAGAAGTTTTTCCCGCAGAAATATCCATTATCCTTTTTATGAAATCCTCGGCAGCAGCTTCGGGAATAATGGCATGGATAAGTACATTGGCAGAGTATTCCACATCCGTTATCACACCGTCAAAACTGCTCAGCTCCAGTTTAACGCGTTCAAACAGGTTATAGGGAATGGGGATATCCACATTTGTCCAAACCCGTTTGATGCTTATGCCTGCTGCATCTACCGCTAGTTTTGCACTGTGGGCATATGCTCTTACAAGACCACCTGCACCAAGCAAAATGCCGCCAAAATAACGAGTGACCACACAGCAGACATTGAAAAGATTCTCTCGACGAAGCACCTCAAGCACCGGCATACCGGCTGTACCCTGAGGTTCACCATCGTCGCTGTAGCGGGTGGCACCGTCTCTGATGATATAGGCGTATACGTTATGGGTAGCGTCCCAGTGCTGTTCACGCATCTTTTTAATATGCGCAACAGCTTCATCTTCTGTTTCGGTCAGCCAAATGCGACCGATAAATCTGGAACGACGTTCTATAAATTCGGTTTCACTGTCCCCGGTGGGTACCAAGTATTCCTGCATTTTCTTTTCCTATCCAATGATGTATTTTTCAAGACGCCCCAACTGCTTTGCTCCGCAAACAGCAACAACATCGATACCATCGGGCGTATACTCCACGCTTTTAACTGTGGCTTCGGTATAAAGGCTGTCTACCGCTCCTGCCATGGAGTAAGGCAGCATGAGCCTTACCTGACGTTTACCGGCAGAAAGAACCTTTTCAATAAGCGCCAGCATATCGTCTATGCCCTGACCTGTAGCTGCGGAAATACAGACCTTATTCTCTCCGTGAGGCTCGATATCGCCTTCGAACATATCGATTTTATTATATACCTCAATAACCGGAGTTTCTGCTGCTCCGAGCTGCTCGATAAGCTCGTCCACTATTTTTGCCTGAGTCTCCCAATTGGGGTTCGATACATCTATAACGTGCAGCAGCACATCCGCAAAGGTCAGTTCCTCAAGGGTAGCTTTAAAAGCTTCCACCAGATGATGAGGCAGCTTGCGTATAAATCCAACAGTGTCAGACAAAAGGACCTCGAGAGTATCGCTGACTTTCAGTTTTCTTGTGGTAGTGTCCAAAGTATCGAACAGACGGTTATTTGCCGGTATCCCGGCACCGGTAAGCCTGTTCAGAAGAGTGGATTTGCCGGCGTTGGTGTATCCAACGATGGCCACAACAGGAACTTCATTTTTAATACGCCGCTCACGCTGAACAGAACGCACTCGACGTACCTCTTTCAATTCCTGCTCAAGGGCAGTAATCTTACGGCGAATATGACGGCGGTCGGTCTCCAGCTGGGTTTCACCGGGACCACGCGTACCTATAGGTGATTTGCCGCCTGCCGCGGTCTGACGCACAAGGTGACCCCACATGCCTGTCAGACGAGGGAGAATATATTTATACTGAGCAAGCTCAACCTGCAAACGGCCTTCCTTGGTTTTTGCTCTCTGGGCGAAAATGTCCAAAATCAGACCGCTGCGATCCATGATATGCTTGCCGCTGAGTTCTTCCATGGCTTTTATCTGGGAAGAAGTCAGGTCATTATCAAAAATTATCAGTTCAGCCTCCATATCCTTGGCAAGCTGAGCAACTTCCTCTGCTTTACCCTGACCCACAACATACTTGGAATCAGGCGTGGCTCTGTTCTGCAGAACTCTGCCAACACAGACACCGCCGGCAGTTTCCAACAGAGCTTCCAGCTCATCAAGGCTTTCTTCGTCTGCGTTTTCGGCGGCGGTATATACAGGGCTGTTAAGCCCTACAAGTACAGCTTTTTCAATTGTAAAATCCTTGGACTGTACATCCATATATGCCATATATGAAATATTCCTCCGATTTTTAAGTGTTAGTATCTCTTATCAGGATGGGTGATCCCCGGGTCAGCAGAGCTGACCCCTTGCAGAATTGCAAGCAATTCTGCATTCCATTGCTTGCGCAATGTTCGGAATGACAGCTAAATAATAAACGAAAAAAGCCCGCACTGATACCAGTGCGGGCTGCTTATGATTACTTAAGACCAAACTTCTTGTTGAAGCGCTCAACACGGCCGCCGGTGTCAACCAGCTTCTGTTTGCCGGAATAGAAGGGGTGACACTTGGAGCAGATTTCCACCTTAATATCCTTCTTGGTAGAACCAGTCTCAATAACCTCACCGCAGGCGCATCTGATAGTAGTCTGCTGGTAGTTGGGATGGATACCTTCCTTCACAATGTTCACCTCTTTCGCATGAAATATACTCGCCCTCTAAAGGCGCTAGTGTATTTTAACACAATGGCTCAAGAAATTCAAGTCTTTTTTTGCAAAGAAATTGAATTATTTTCTCTGATTCTGATAAAAGTATACCCTATGTTGTGGTCAGGAAAGGATATTCCCCTCCCCTGACCGTTAGTTAACTTTATTTGCCTTCTCTGCTGGGAAGCTTAACGGTAGCAGGGATCTCCTGACCGATGTTGCCATCCAGATCTTCACACCAGCAAATGAGGTCAACATAGTGACCGCCGTCTTCACCGATATACTTGTCGTATACATAGCCTCGTGTAATAAACGCGTCATCGCCGTAGCCATGGATATTGGCATAACGGTCTTTCATATAGGGAACCTTAAGCAGTTCTGTGGGACGGTAGAATTCCTCGGGGAAGTGGTTGAACTGTTCTTCCTTGGGAGCGTCGTTGACGAAGCGCCAACCCAGCTTGGTTACAAAGCCCTCGTCACCGCACCAGTTGGTGATAAGGCGAGTTCCAAGAAGTTTTGCATGGAAGTTATACAAGTAAGCAATATTTCCACCGGTGCCAATATGACCGTCACCGCCGCCGTAAAGACCGGTCTCTTCATTGTAGGGGAAGAAATGGGGATCTCCGCCGGTACCGGTGAGGACTTCCTTCAAACCGTTGGTATCCTTCATTATCTGCCATGCGGCCATGGTGCGGAAAATCTCGCGGTCATACTGAGGAGGAGAAGCAATAGGCTGAGGCTCGTCACCAATATTGACATCTTCCCAATACAGTGTTTCAGCACCGCGGATCTTCTCGTTCTTCCAGATATCAACGAATATATCGTAATCCTCTTTGGTCATCTTGTGAGCCGTATGACGATTGTTCAGACCCATCATGGGAGGCGGAGCCTTCTTTTCGCCATCGGGACCTTCGGCGCCGGGACCTCCGGGTCCACCGGGTCCACCTGCTCCCTTGGGGGGCTGTTTGGGCATCTGAGCCTTATCGGACTTGCCATGCTTCGCGGCTACGTCTCCGGGAGCTTCGCCCCAAAGAGCGTCCATAGTCTCGGGATCATCGGAAATACGCAGAGTCTCGGGCCAACGGCGGATGCTCTTTGCTACAAGTTCACCGTTCTGATTATATACTTCACATTCATCAATAAAGATCATGCGTCGCTTGATGCTGCCTTCGGGATCGGTAATATCGATAATGTCCCATCCGGAATTCTTAGCGGTCAGGGTATCTCCGGGAAATACGGGTTTATAGTACAGGTCTTCATGGTCGTAGCCGTCACCAATAAATGTGGTGCCATCGGGACGCATCTGGGCACCCAGTTCCTCAGGAATACTGGAACGGGTCTCTATGGTCACATATCCGGGGACAGCGGGAAGATCACCCCAAACACTTTTCTTCGCATATTCGGGGTCATTGAACAGAGGATTCCAACGGTCCCAGCAGCGGGCATACAGCTGCATTACCCAAGGATCGGTGGATATTTTGCTTACGGCAGCAGGAATAGCTGCTTCGCACTCGCCTCTTTTGTAGCGGTCGATGGCAGCCTGCTCAGCTTCAGTGTACACACCGGGGTAGCATACTCTCAGTTTGGAATTGTCGATCATCTTTCCTTTTCCTTTCTTTTCATGTTCAAAATTTCAATAATTCTTCAAATTAATTATAACACTAAATACTCTTTTTGCCTAGATATAATTACTTCTTTTTATCCATTCTTCGCCAATAGGTGCATTATGCTCCGGCGGCAGGCAGAGAGAAAGCAGATCGGAGCAGCGACACTCCAGCGTAAAATACTTTTTGGCATTCTCTCCCATTTTGTTAGCCTGTTTCCCCAGCTGCAATAACGGTATTTGAGACTGCCTTATAAGCTTTCTTCCCGTATCATTAAAAGCAAGCACCCTGACATATGGTGATTTTAGCGTTATATCAGATACGGTTATTCCCAAATAAGCACAAAGCATCATGCGCCTTATTCGGGAATGAGCATATCTTTTTGTCTTGGTCTTTTCCAACACTTCCGCTGTTGTTGTGCTGCTTCTTGCAGCGTGCATAAGCCTTATATTAAGCCCCTCACTTCCAAAGGGCAGCGCATCAAAATCTTCATTGGTCATTGTTCGAAGGCGGTACAGAACTGCCCTTTCCGCGTTTTCCATCGAATATACTTTTCCAAGCCCGATCTCATTTTTGATCAGTTCGACAGCGGCTTCCGGAACATATCTTTTCCAGCCTTCGTCTCCCGCAGCAATGAGCCGTCTGATCTCCGATGCAGAGTTGAAGCTGCCAACAGCCACGCCATCGTGTTCAGCTCCCCTTCGTGCAACAGCAAGAGGAGCGATATCTGTTCCATTGAGCGCTTTTATATATTCCACCGCGAGGATATCATTGGGACGGCTCAGCGCATCCGCTGCCTTCTCGTCCAGCTCAGCAACAGCTGCCTGTCTTGCCGCAGCAAATGAAATCCCGCTGTCGAGCTGATTTCGCAGTTTTTCACCAAACTGTTCAGAGCGCAGCGCCTCAGCCGCGGCTTTCAACGGTTCCGTGTTGCCTGACTCGCAGCCAAAGCTCAGAACATCCACAAAACCAAGCTTTTGCATTATGTCAACCGCTCCTGATGCAAAACCTTCAGCTGAGGATATGGCAGAAGTCACCGGAAGCTCAAGCACCAGATCAGCGCCGTTTCGAACAGCAGCTTCCGCACGAACGTATTTATCAAACATGGCACACTGCCCACGCTGAACGAAGCCGCCGCTCATCAGGCAGACTATAGCACCATCGCTGCCGATATTCTTTTTTGTTTCCTCTATCTGGTACTTATGACCTGTATGAAATGGATTATATTCGCATATAATTCCCGCTGCCTGCACTGCAAAACCCCCAAAAATCAAAGTTTTTTAAAAAAACAGTTGTGATATTATGGAATTTGTATTAGAATAATAAAGTTGTGAAAACACTATTTATATTAGTATGCCCACAGCAAATTTTCAAGTTTATTAAAAAATATTATTTATTCATAGGAGATGTATCAACATGAAAGTTCTGGTCATCAACGCTGGTTCCTCTTCCCTGAAGTATCAGCTCATCGATCCCGCTACCGAAGAAGTATTCGCCAAAGGTCTCTGCGAACGTATCGGCATCGACGGCCACCTGAAGCACACTCCCCTCAACGGCAAGCCCGTTTTTGACGAAGACGTAAATCTTCCCACCCATAACGAAGCCATCGCTGCTGTTCTCGACAAGCTCACTTCCGAAGCTTACGGCGTTGTTGCTTCCATGAAGGAGATCGATGCTGTTGGTCACCGCGTTGTTCACGGCGGTGAATCCTTTGCTTCCTCCGTTCTTATTACCGACGAAGTCATGAAGGCTATCGAAGACTGCATCCCCTTTGCTCCTCTGCACAACCCCGCCAACCTCACCGGTATCAACGCCTGCACCGAGGTCATGGGCAAGGACGTTCCCCAGGTCGCTGTTTTCGACACCTCTTTCCATCAGACCATGCCCGCTAAGGCTTACACCTATGCTATCCCCCACGAATACTACGACAACGACAAGATCCGTCGTTACGGCTTCCACGGCACCAGCCACCGCTATGTTTCCGGTCGCGCTGCTGAAATGCTTGGCAAGCCCATCGAAGAGCTGAAGCTCATCTCCTGCCATATGGGCAACGGCAGCTCCATCTGCGCCATCGAAGGCGGCAAGTCCGTCGATACTTCCATGGGCTTCACTCCCCTGGTAGGTCTCCCCATGGGCACCCGCTGCGGTCAGCTGGATACCGGTGCTGTTCAGTTCATCATGAACAAGTACGGCTTCAACATCGATGAGATGCTGAACATCCTCAACAAGAAGTCCGGCGTTCTGGGTATCTCCGGCGTTTCTTCCGACTTCCGTGACCTCGACAACGCTGCTGCCGATGGCAACGACCGTGCCGCTCTGGCTCTCGACGTTTTCAACTACTGGGTAGCAAAGACCGTTGGCGGCTACACCGCTGCTATGAACGGCGTTGACGCTATCATCTTCACTGCCGGTGTTGGCGAAAACAGCGCTTCCACCAGAGCTGCCATCTGCGAATACCTGGGTTACCTTGGCTGCTCCGTTGACGCTGAGCAGAACAGCAAGCGCGGCGAAGATCTGGTCATCAGCACTCCCGACAGCAAGGTCAAGCTGCTGGTAATCCCCACCAACGAAGAGCTCATGATCGCTATGGATACTGCTGAAATCGTTGGAAAGTAATTAAAAACCATAATACTAAACCGGTCATAGGAAATCCCCTATGACCGGTATTTTTTATTGAATTTTCATCTGCCAGTCGTTTTCATCGTCCCTGACGTACATAAACTCTGTCAGGTCTTCTCTGTCGAAAACTTTTAGAAGGTCGAAAAAATCACTGACAGTCTCATGGTTGCCCAATTGTGAACGCTCTATCCACACCATTTCTCCTTCTGCTGATGATGTAAGCGTACCTGAATACTTGTCTGTTTTGAATAACAGAACTATGTATCTTTCGTCATCGTCAGTCTGAAACTGCTTGATACCGCAAAGTATGGGACACTCGACATCAAGACCTGTTTCTTCCTTCACCTCACGCTTCAACGCATCAACAAAGGACTCCGCATGTTCCACATGACCTCCGGGAAAAGTCAAGCCCTGCCAGTCTTCCTTGACTCTGTTCTGGAGCAGTATTTTATCCTTATCATAAACCATGCACAGCACGGTAACTATTGCTTTTTCTGTCTTTGCCATACCCTTAACTCCTATTTCACTACCGCATCTGCATCAGATTCTGCCGTCACCTCAATGACCAGTTTGTGGGGCAAGCAGACGATCGGAACTGCATCATCATCGATAGCACCCTGCTTGACACATATCTGATCGGGACAATCTGCCTCGGAGACCTTGACAGCGCCGGCTTCAACTACTATTATATTGTATCCGCCGTCCTCGTCGTGAACCGTTATTTCGGTATCAACACTCAAGTCAAGGCAATACAGCTCAATACCATTCCGAGTAACGATAACCGCATTTCCATTATCGGCAGATGTAAAGATATATATTGACGTCGCTGCACACACTGCCAAAAACGCAGCAATGAGCAATATCCAGCGTTTGGTGCTTTTCATTGTGGGGTTTCTCCTACAAGATGGGGATTTCTCCATCGCTCTTGGCGATGTTCGAAATGACAGCGTAACCTATGGGGATTTCCGGGTCAGCCAATCTGACCCCTCGCAGAATTGCAAGCAATTCTGTATTCCTTTGCATACGCTCAGTTCGAAATGACAGCGTGACCTATGGGGATTTCTCCGCTGATTAAATCAGCGTTCGAAATGACACGTTATCGTTAGGTTATCATAATTTATTGTAAAAAACAAGTTGACACAGGGTTTTAACTCTGATATAATAGCCGATGGCCGCGTCAAACTGGCTTTTTCAAGAGGGACATGTTCCCCGCCTGTGCGAGCGTGACTCTATAATAAAGAGAGGTGCAAAACAAATGCGTGCAATCATTCTTACCGGTGGTAAGCAGTACAGCGTCCAGGAAGGCGAAGTTATCTACGTCGAAAAGCTGGGCGTAGAGGCAGCCGAGACCGTAAGCTTTGACCAGGTTCTGGCCGTTATCGATGGCGAAAACACCGTTTTCGGTGCTCCCACCGTAGCCGGCGCTACCGTCGAAGCTAAGGTAGTCAAGAACGGCAAGGGTCGCAAGGTTCGTGTGTTCAAGTACAAGTCCAAGAAGGGCTATCATCGTACTCAGGGTCACAGACAGCCCTACACCATGGTCCAGATCGAAAAGATCAACGCCTAATGACTACTGTAAAGTTTAAAAACGAATCTGGCAGGATAACGGGATTCAGCTGTACGGGTCATACCGGATATGCTGAAGAAGGCTCCGACATCGTCTGCGCCGCTATTTCCAGCTGCGTATCCATGGCCGAATGCATCATCAATGATGTGCTGGGCGTTGGAGCAAAGACAAAGGTCAGCTTTTCTTCCACCGACATTTCCCTTACTCTTCCCAATGCTTTGGACGAAAGCACCGAAGATACCTGTCAGGCAGTCCTTACAGGACTGATGCTCAGTCTCGTCGCCTTAAAGGACGACTATCCCGATTACATTGAAGTAATGGAGGTGTAATACATGCTTAATATCGGTATTCAGTTTTTCGCTCACAAGAAGGGCGTTGGCTCCACCAAGAACGGTCGTGACTCCGAGGCAAAGCGCCTTGGCGTTAAGCGCGCCGATGGTCAGTTCGTTCTGGCCGGCAACATCCTTGTCCGTCAGAGAGGCACCCACATCCATCCCGGCACTAACGTAGGTATCGGCAGCGACGATACTCTGTACGCCACCGTGGACGGTAGAGTGCGTTTCGAGCGTATGGGCAGAGACCGCAAAAAGTGCTCTGTCTATCCCGTAGAACAGTAATTTTTAAAGGACCGGAGCAAAACACTTTTGCTCCGGTCTTTTTAGTGGTATAATATCACACACAATAATAAATACTGACGACATTAAGGATGATTTTCATGTTTGTCGATAAAACTTCAATCAAGGTCAAGGCCGGTGACGGCGGTCACGGTGCCGTGTCCTTCCACAGAGAAAAATATGTAGCCAACGGTGGACCCGACGGCGGTGACGGCGGTAATGGCGGCAACGTTATACTGAGAGTAGACGACAACCTTTCTACCCTGATGGACTTCCGTTACAAAAGAAAATACGTTGCCGAAAACGGTGTCAACGGCGCCAGTAAGCGCTGCAAAGGCAAGACCGGTCAGGATCTTATTATCCGTATTCCCCGCGGTACCATCGTCCGAGATCAGGAATCCGGTGAAATAATCAAAGACATGTCCGACAGCGAGGATTACATCCTCTGTAAAGGCGGCAGAGGCGGTTGGGGCAATAAGCATTTTGCCACGCCAACCCGTCAGGTTCCCCGTTTTGCAAAAGCCGGTCTGCCCGGCGAAAGCAAGGATGTTATCCTTGAGCTGAAGCTGCTGGCAGATGTGGGTCTGGTAGGCTTCCCCAACGTGGGCAAATCCACTTTGCTGTCTGTTGTTACCAATGCCAACCCCAAAATAGCAAACTATCATTTCACTACCCTGTTCCCCAATCTGGGTGTTGTTTATATTGAGGAAGGCTTCTCATTTGTTATGGCAGACATCCCCGGAATTATTGAAGGCGCTGCGGAAGGTGCCGGACTTGGTCACGACTTCCTTCGTCATATAGACCGCTGCCGTCTGATGGTCCACGTGGTGGACGTTTCCGGCAGTGAAGGGCGTGACCCTGTGGACGACTTTGATGCCATCAACAAGGAACTGGCTGATTACAGTCCTGAACTGGCTGACCGTCCCATGATAGTAGCCGCCAACAAGAGCGACATTTCCGAAAACACCGAAAACTTCCAGCGTCTCAAAGAACGCGCGGAGGAATGCGGCTGCGAGGTATTTGAGATATCTGCCGCCGCTCATATGGGTGTAAAGGAGCTTATTGACGCTGTAGCCGCAAAGCTGCGTCAGCTTCCCCCTGTCATCGTTTACGAACCGGAATACGTCAAAAAACCTGCCGAAGCAGGCAACGTTGAGGACATTAAGATCGAGCATTATGATGACCTGTGGATAATCAGCGGCGGATGGATGTCAAGACTTGTAAACGATATCAACTTTGACGACTACGAATCGAGAATGTACTTCGACCGTCAGCTTCGAAAAAGCGGATTGTTTGACCGTCTTGAAGCCATGGGCATCAACGAGGGCGACACCGTAAGCATTTACGACCTTGAATTTGATTATGTGAAATAAAAAGAAAAGCTGTCATGCCGAACATTGCGCAGCAATGGAGGAATCCCCATCTTATGAAGGGGATCTCTCCGTCAGCTTCGCTGACGTTCGAGATGACAGCTATTTTTGTTCGGAATAACAGCTCTTTATTATTCCTTATTCTCACTATCAGCGGATTCGTCTACATAGAGCGTTGCGACAGGAGGGACAACAGACTCGGCTGCTTCGGCCACTTCTGCTTCAATTGCTTCAACTTCTTCAGCAACCTCTTCCGCAACAGCTTCAGCTGTTTCTTCTGCCTCAGCGACCACTTCGATAGTGATCTCTATTTCTTCTTCCTCCGCAGCCTTTTCAGCGGCGGCGGCAGCTTTTGCAGCTTCGGCAGCTGCTTTTTTCTCAGCCTTGGCTTCAGCAGCGGCAGCGCTGGCAGCTGCTTCAGCTTCCTTCATCTGCTCGATCTCAGCCTGATAGCTTTCTATCTTGCTTTTTGATTCAACGATCTTCTCACATATCTCACGGGCAAACTCAGCGGATTCAGCTTCTCCGCTTTCGAGCCCTTCAAAATACGCCTTACCCAGCTGAGCGTAAAGATCTTTAAGACCGCTGTTTTCGGCAGTTATCTTAACATTCAGCTTTGCTATCTGAGCATAGTAGGTAGATTTCTGTGTTGCTTTTTCAAAAAGTTCAGTAGCAGTTCCCAGAATTTCATTAACAAAAGACATTTATTATCCTCCTATATGATTATTATACGCAGTCATTGTATTCTCCAGCAGCATGACCCGTGTCATCGGACCAACACCACCGGGAACAGGGGTAATATATGATACTTTTTCTTTTACTTCGTCAAATACAACGTCACCGCAAAGCTTGCCTTCATCGTTACGGTTCATGGCAACGTCAATAACGACTGCCCCTTCCTTCACCATGTCGGCAGTAATCATGTCTCGCTTACCAACGGCACAGACAAGTATATCAGCCTGGCGGGTAAAAGCAGCAAGGTCAGCAGTTTTGGAATGAGCCATCGTAACTGTTGCATCACTATGCAGCATAAGCATGGCCATTGGTCTGCCTACGATATTGGAACGTCCAACCACAACACAATGCTTGCCTGCGGGGTCAATATCATAAGCTTCAAGCAGTTTCATAATACCTGCCGGCGTACAGGGTACAAAACCGTTTTTGCCCTGCACCATTCTGCCAACGCTGAAGGGATGGAAAGAGTCAACGTCCTTATCAGGATCAATGTTTTCAATAACAGCATCAGCATCAAGGTGCTTGGGCAGCGGCAGCTGACACAGTACACCATCTACTTCCGGGTCTGCATTGAGCTTATGAACCAGCTCCACCAGCTCTTCCTGCGTGGTTTCCTCCGGCAATGCGTATTCGTAGCTATTGATGCCGCATTCCTCACAGTCCTTGCGTTTGCTGTTTACATACACTCTTGAAGCGGGGTTATTTCCAACGATTATGACTGCCAGACCGGGCTTTCTTCCGCTAAGCTGTTCTACCTGCTTTGCGATCTCTTTCTTGCAGTCGGCAGCTACTTTTTTTCCGTCAATCAGTATTGCACTCATCTTCTTCTCCTTTAGCATCCTCATCTGTTTCGGAAGACGCTGCCTCTCCTTCATCGGAACCAACAGCAGTCTCAGTAACAGGGTGGTTGAACTTCCAAACCTGCATATCGGCAGGATCATTGTCTTTAAATACAAGCTTGATAAACAGTATCACAAGGCAGACCACAAAAGATGCGTAGCCAAGGAACTGAGAAATACGCAGACCGGTTCCGAATAAATACAGGCTGTCTGTACGCAGTCCTTCTATTATGCCTCTGCCAAAACCGTACCAGCAAAGATACATCAGGAATATCTGACCGTCAAACTTGCGGTACTTTTTCGAGAAAAAGTGCAGCAGTACAAAGCCGACCAGATTCCAGAGGGATTCATAAAGGAAGGTAGGATGATAAAACTCCCACTTGCCTGCCGCATTCATCAGACCCATGCGAAGAGTATTGGTACACTCAACGCCATGGGCTTCACGGTTGATGAAGTTGCCCCAGCGTCCGATCATTTGACCTATCAACATACCAAGGCCGCCAATATCCAGCATCGCACCGGGTTTGATTTTCTTCACCTTCGCGAAAATGACCACAGTAATGGCAGCAGCAATGACGGCGCCGTATATTGCAAGACCACCATTCCATATGTACAATACGGAAATGGGGTTTTCGGCGTATTCTGCCCAGTTGAAAATGCAGTAATATGCTCTTGCACCGATTATTGCAGCGGGGACAGCACAAATAAGCAGGTCAATGATGTTATCCTGAGTCAGGCCGAACTGTTCTGCACGCTTCATGCCATACAGAGCCGCCAGCAAAAAGCCGACGGCTATGATGATACCGTACCAGTAGAAATTGTGACCTCCAATGGAAAAAGCCACGTTTGATGGATTTATCTCAATACCAAGACCGGGAAAATATATAGGGCTTGCAAGGATGTTAATCATTCTTCTTCTCCGCCTTTCAGTGGATCAATAACCGACAATGCGGCTCTTTCGTTTGTAATGGCAAGCTTCAAAAAGTCTCTGACGTCTTCCCATGTGATCTCATCGTAGATGTCGGCAAAATCAAAAAGGTTGCAGTCGTCAAATACAGAGGAAGCCATACCGTAACAGATGCCGGAGAAAGAGTCCAGCTCAGAAAGATGGCGACCGTAGGATGCCTTTTTCAGGCGACGGAAAAGATCCATATCCACATCACCCGCTACTATTCTTTCCGCCTCGGCTATAAGCTCGTCCCTTACCTTTTCAGGCTGCTCGCTTTCACCGCCCGCAACTACCATGGAAGTATGCTTTATGCTCTCGTATCCGCCGCTGAAAGTGCCGTTGATAAGCCCTTCGGAATACATCTTCGCAAACAGTCGGGAAGATCCTCCGCACAAAACCTGAAAAGCAAGCTCACCGATAAGCTCAGTCTTGTATCCTTCCCTGCCGCCGGTGGTCTCAGGAAGCTTGAACCCAAGTTCAAAGATGGTCGCGCCAACTTCCATCTCACGACGGCAGTAGTGGGAGACGACTGTATCCGGTTCAGCCTCACCGTAGTCACGGTCAGAAACAGTGGCTGCATTTGCGGGCAGCACTTCCTTCGCGATGTCCTTAATGTGCTCGGGATCAAAGTCGCCGCAAACGATAAGGCACATATTGGACGGGTCGTAAAACGCCCTGTGACAGCTGTAAAGAGTTTCGGCAGTAATATCAGCGATGCTTTCCACAGTTCCCGCAATAGACACTCTGACAGGGTGATTGTGGTACATTATCTCAAAAAGACGCTCTCCCACCTGACTGTTGGGGTTATCCTCATACATACGTATTTCCTGGGAAATGATGCCGCGTTCTTTTTCAACGCTTTCTTCTGTAAAGTAGCCGGTGGAAACAAAAGTCAAAAGTTCACGAAGACACTCGTCAAAATACTCAGTGGCGGTGAAATAATAGGCTGTCATTTCATAGCTTGTAAATGCATTGGGACTTGCGCCGTAGGACGACAGCTTCTGAAGAGCGTTTCCATCAGGCATATCAAACATCTTGTGCTCAAGATAGTGAGCAACCCCCGCGGGAGAAGTCTGCCATTTTCCGTCAAGGAAGAATTTTGTATCAACCGAGCCGTAATTGGTTGCAAAAAACGCGTCGGCTCTGGCAAAGCCCTTTTTAGGTACCACCACCAGCTTCAGCCCGTTTTCAAGAGTATCTGTATAAACGGTCTCCCCAAGTCCGGGATAGTCGATTCTTGTCATTTTTCCACCCCTTTAAGAAAGTATACGGTGTCGAGACAGACCCTGTTCGCTGCTCTGACCACATCTTCCGCGGTCAGCACTTTCAGCTGCTCGGCAAGCTCTGCCGCTGTGCGGTCATAACCGCCTATGATACGGTTAAGCGCGCTTTCTTCCTGAGCGGCAAGGGAGTCATCCTGGCACCGCAAAGCGTTGAGCATATATTTCCTTGCGCCCTCAAGTTCCTCTTCGGTAATATCACCCTTTTTGCAGGCTTCAAGCTGGGCAAATATCTCATCTTTTGCTATCTGGTAATTCTCAAACTCAACGCCGGAATTGACGATCATCAGTCCTTTGAATTTTTCAAGGCCGGAGCTGGCATAGTAACAAAGCGACAATTTTTCCCGGACGTTCATAAACAGTTTGGAGTTCAGACTGCCGCCAAATACGGCGTTGAACAACACCATATCCGGGTAGTCTTCATCAGCAGCAGTTACACCCGTACGGAAACCAATGGATAGTTTGCCCTGAGTTACGTCCATAACATCTTCAACATATTTTGATTCATCCACAGTATGCCCGGTCACAGTGCCTGTGGGGACGATCTCTCCTCTGGGAATATCAGCAAGCGCGGTGAGCATGGCATCAGCTACACGCTGACTGTCTGCGCTGCCCACATAAATTATCTCTATCCGGGAGGTTTCCAGCACATTGCGGTAATGACGGTAAAGCTCTTCATTGGTTATATTTTCAGCCTGCTGTTTACTGCCGGTTTTGTCTATTCCGTAAGCTTCATCGGAGCACATGGTCTCTATAAGACGTGACTGGGCATAGGATATTTTATCGTTTATCCTTGCGTTTATGGTATCAATGAGATTTTTCTTCTCAGACTCAAAATACTCATCATCAAATTTTTCACCATCAGTCACAGGATGAAGAAGCATCTCTCCCATAAGATCACAGATATTCTCCAACAACCCATCTTCGGGCAAAAATCGGTCATCGTTGACTTCCACGCTCAGTCCTATGACCTGGACCTCTCCCCTTTTACGCACCACAGCGCCGATAGAAGCTCCGTAAAGCTCGTCCAGCTCTGCGGCAATGGAAACAAGGTCAGGGTGTTCCTTTGTTCCGCGGCGAAGTATGACCGGGAAAAGAGCATTCATTGAAGCTTCCTCTTCACAAAGAGGGCGAAGAAGGTTCAGCGAAATAGCTCCGGATTTGAACTTATCCGTCTTAATGGCAGTTAAAAATACGTCAGGCAGCAGCCGGCTGCGGGTGGCGTTTTCCATATGGTCTGTCCTTTCGTATATATTACTTTAATTCTAAAGATATATTATACATCCTTTTTCTAAAAAAGAAAATCTATTCAACGTAAATTAATGGATTTTTTACATAATAAAATTATTTTCATGCTGTAAAGAAAATCTCTTGACATCACAGTGTATTTGTTGTACAATGTCTCAGGTTAAAAAAAGCAAAGACTGAAAGGAAGGTCAATCGTGAAGCGAGACAACTATGAAATGTCACTGTTGCTGGACTTTTACGGCGATACGCTTACCGAAAAGCAGCGTCACCTTTTCGACTGCTACTACAATCAAGACCTTTCATTGGCAGAGATTGCCGAAAACGAAAACATTACCCGTCAGGGTGTAAGAGACGCTATTGTTCGATCCGAAGCCAGCATGGAAGAGCTCGAACAGAGCATCGGACTTATCAGAAAACACAAGGCGATGAGCGAAAATATCTCCCGCATAACCCGGGCTACCGATGAACTTCGGCACATAGCCAGAGGGCTCCTGCAGGAACGTGAAGTCACCGCTCTTGCCGACGAGATAGATGCTGCCCTTGCAGCAATAAGCGAATGATTCTTTAAGAAAGGATAAACTATGGCTTTTGAAAGTCTTTCCGATAAGCTGACATCTTCATTCAAAAAGCTGAGAAGCAAAGGTCGTCTCACCGAGGCTGACGTAAAGGAAGCCATGCGTGAGGTCAAGCTTGCTCTGTTGGAAGCGGACGTAAGCTTTAAGGTCGTCAAGCAGTTCGTGGCGGATGTTACTGCCCGCGCAGTTGGTTCCGATGTGCTTGAAAGCCTTACTCCTGCCCAGATGATCATTAAGATCGTCAATGAAGAGCTGACAAAGCTTATGGGCAGCGAGAGCCAGAAGCTTCAGATATCCTCCAAGCCCCCAACAGTAGTTATGCTGGTTGGTCTTCAGGGTGCTGGCAAAACCACCAACGGCGCCAAGCTTGCCGGTCTGATGAAGAAAAACGGCAAACGTCCCCTTCTGGTTGCCTGCGACGTTTATCGTCCCGCTGCCATTAAACAGCTCGAGGTCGTCGGCGGTCAGCTTGACATCCCTGTTTTTCAGATGGGGCAATCCGATCCTGTTGAGATCGCCAGGGCTTCCATAGAATATGCCAATGCTCACGGCAACGACATGGTATTTCTTGATACCGCAGGTCGACTCCATATAGACGAAGCTTTGATGGACGAACTGAAAGCAGTTAAAGCTGCTGT
>CAZIPP010000014.1:0-21271 GCA_964541215.1 uncultured Oscillospiraceae bacterium | reverse complement strand
ATTCGCTCCAATAAAAGATAATTTTCAGGCAGCATGGTTTTAAACCATGCTGCCTGATTTGCAGTTTTTTCTTTGAAACATCATTAAGGGACTTGCGTAATTTTAAAAAATGTGCTAATTTAAGTGTAGACACCGTGAAGAAAGTGTACTAAACGTGAAAGGATGATGAAGAAATGAAAAAACTGCTGGCTGTGTTTCTGGCGGCACTGATGCTTTTATGCATTGTAGCAGGATGTACAGCTGATACTACAAAAAACGAAGAATCAGCACCTGCAGACGAATCTGCTGAGCAGTCTCAGACTGCTGATGAACCGACTCCGGAAGAAGTTCCATCAGAGGAGGCGGCTCCTGAAGAAAATGTATCACAGTACGAAAAAGTGAGCTATGAGCTGCCACTGTATCCCGACGGTTCGGAGTTCTCTTTCTTTTATGCGCTCCGCGGCGGTCAGGGTACAAGTATGCCGGGACGTGATGATGAAATCAACGTTTTTTGGACCAAGGTTCAGGAAGAACTGAATGTTGACTTTGTTTTCCAGGAACCCGGTGAACAGGTGGTTTCAGAAAAGTTTAACCTGATGGTCGCTTCAGGAGACTACACTGATATCATTTGCGAAAACATGATATCCATGGAAGGTTCCGCATATGTCGGCGGTTATGATAAAGCTATTGCAGACGACGTATACGTAGACCTGATGAATTATATGGAATATGCGCCAAATTACTCTTATTATGCTCTTGGTGATGAAGCAAACCGGAAGGTCGTTGTGACCGACGGCGGTCACATTGGAGCTTTTCTTACCATTACAGATGAAGATGAGAAGCCCAGCCTTGGTCTTACCGTAAACGCTGATTATCTTGCTGCTACAGGTCTTGATATGCCTACCACGATCAGCGAATGGCTTGTTGTAGCAGAAGCCATGAAGAACAATGGCGTCATGTATCCTATCGATTCCAACTCCAGCGGTTCAATAATGAATGGTCAGTTTATGAACGCTATGGGTGCCAGCTTAACAACAGGTTTCCTTATTGACAAAGAAACCGAAGAATTTGTTTTTGGACCAACTACTCCTGAGACCAGAGAATATATCGAGCTGTTTATTGAATGTTTCGATAAAGGCTGGATCGATCCCGACTGGACCGTAAACGCAGGCATGGAAAACCCCAAGTTCAATCAGGGTCTTCTTGCTACCAAGGATGCCATGGGTGAGCATATTTCCACCAACTTTGAAACCTATGGTATAAACCTTGAGCCCTGTCCCATTGTTCGTCGTGAAGGCTATGGTCCTGGTCAGAAGGCGATCGTCAGTGCAAGCACTTCTCATGTCAGCGCCGGAGGTGGTATGGTCATTACTACTGCCTGTGAGGATATAGAAGGTGCAATGAAGTTCTTTGACTGGTGCTACAGTGATGAAGGCGCAGATATCTGTAACTACGGTTGGAACGAAGGTGAGACCTACTATGTTGAAGATGGTCAGAAATTTATAACTGACTTCTATAAGGCTCGCAGTGACCTGGGCTTCGGTAACAAGAGTGTATACACTTCCGACGGTGATTTTGGTCTGAGATATATCAACATGACTTACTATGTTGCAGACGAAATGCAAAAGAAGGCTGCCGATCTTTGGGTCAGTGACACTTCAATCGAATCTGCCATCTACCTGAGTCTTCCTTCTGCTGTTCGTCTGACTGCTGAAGAAAGCGAATCTCTCTCCAGTCAGATCGCCGACCTCGAGACATATGTGGAAAGCACCGTCTTCCGCTGGCTGTGTAAGGAAGATGAGCTGACTGACGCTGCTTGGGAAGAATATGTTGCAACCTGTCAGTCCATGAGAATGGATGAGATACAGGCAGCATATGAAGCAGCTTATGAAAGATATCTGAATAAATAGAACGAGTTTGCCGGAAAAAACGCCATCCAAAGGCAGCTCTGAATAGGAAAACATAGATTTTGCCCTCCTGTGAATACAGGAGGGCAAAACGCGTTTAGCGCGGCTCAAATAGAGATTTTTGTTCCAGGCAAGATATTTTTTTCGCAGGAATAATTGGTTTATTTCAAGAAAAAATACCGCAGCTTGGGACAAAAAGGTCATTTGTGACGGCTGTGTTTTCTTATGAGGAGCTGCCAAACCAGATGGCGTTTTTCATAGTGCGATCAATTTAACTGAATACTGATAAGGTTTAGTAAGAACCAGCTGCCAGAGCATTCTCACTGGGAGTAAGTGTCAGGGTTCCATCAGCATTGTACTTAACAGCGCCGTAAACCTTTGCGCCCTTTTCGATCTTGAGAGAAGTGATCAGGGATTCTTCTTCTACCATCCAGATACCGCCGTCTTCAACAACAACGTCAGCCTTGGAATAGCCATTGTAGTAGGTTCTGTTGAGCAGATGGCACATCATGAAGTACTGATTCATGGAGAACTTGGTCATCTGAATGTAAGCAGCGTCTTCAGCATTTTCAACTACATTGTAATCAGCATCCATGAAGACATAGGAGACATCATCACCATAGCTGTCAAGCACTTCAACGGCTTTGGCTGAGTAGGGAACACCATGGAAGGTCTCGGTCAGAGCCACGTCACCGATAACAGTAGCGCCGGAGCCGATGGTCAGATTCATAGCATCGGGAGCCTGTCCGTAGTAACCGGTACCATTGAGGAAGTCGCCCTCATAAACGCCGTTGGTCAGGGTCATTACAACCTGATCGGAGGTGCTGGATTTGCCGGTCTCATTGCCGCTTCTGGAAGGAACTCCCGCATCCTCATACAGATAAGAATTGAAGGGATTGAAGCCGCCTACAGTAACATCGTCATCATCGATCATCTGCAGGATAATGCCGTTGCCGGCGTTCAGAGAAGCCTTGTCAACAATGAATTCAGCGGTGCCGCTGGTGCGGTACATGAATACAGATTCTGCGGCATTGACAACAGTTCCGTCGAGATAAGAAACAGAGACATCTTCGCTGGAATGGGTCATTACGCCATATACGCAGTCGATAACAGATACCTGACCCTTGCCGTCAACGGTTTCCATCTTTTTGCCGTAGGCGTTGTAAAGATCAATACTGCCGTTGGTGGAGCTGTAAACAGCCTTGCCGCCGCGAGCGATGGCGCCGTAAGTGCCGCCAGAAATGTTAACACCATAGAACAGCTCGGTGGAATCGCCGATGATGTATGAGCCGTAGCCGGAACCGTATTTTCCCTTTTCGTAGCCGAAAAGATCCCAACCGGAGTACATACCACCTTCTTCTTCGGAGTAGATCTCCAGAGTGGAATCTACGATGTTCAGAAGAGGCTCTGTGCAGCCGTCGGTGGACAGAACACCCCAGCCACCGGTGGCGAGGTAAGAGTCAACAACATTGAGGGTGGGTTTTGTGCCTAGAACGTTGATAGTACGAATACCGCCCTGAATACCGAGAACCCAGGGAGGGGAGATCATCTTGCTGGTGTTAGCGCTGTTCTTGTAACCCTCGTATGCTTCGGTCAGGGGGTTGGCGCCCATGGTTACAAGGCTGCTGTTTTTGATGGTCATTTCAGCACCATCGTAAACGATGGCGGCTGCACGGACAAAGCCTTCGGTGTAGATACTCAGGTCATGAGCCTGAACCTTGGCATAGTCATCGACAACAATGGCAACACCGGTACCGGTGAAGTCGGAAGCGTACTGACCGTCGCTGTCATCCACAAGAGTAAGCTTGCCGCTAACATCTGCCTGTGTGCCCTTACCGGTAGCGTACAAAGCAGTAAATCCTTCGCCGCTTACATAGTTCTTGAATACTATGCTGTTGGTATCAGCTTTTTTCCAGTTGGAGTTGTCGCTGTTAAGTACACCATCTTCTATAGCGTAACCAACATAAATGTGACCAATATCGATTTTCTTACGACCCTTGTCGCTGTCGAGAGTGGAATACTCGGAAACAACAAGGTCACTGATGTCAGGGGCGGCAGCAGTTGCGATCTGAGCAGTCTGCTTCAAACCCATGTCGGAAATGGAACCTATGGTGAGAGCATTGGCGGAAACGACCAGACTCAGCAGCATAGCGATTGCCATAACCAAAGAAATCATTCTCTTTTTCATTTTTTCACTCCTAATTTAATTTTTGGTATTTGCCTTTTTTCATTATATCACGACAATCCGTTGTATACAAACAATTTTTCAAATGGAATGGATGCAATAAGCAAATATTTTATTGATGGATATTTTGTTAAGAATGAGCAATTTAAAACGTATTCAATGCAAGATATTAGGTAAATTGCAGAGCCTTTTATTGACATGTGTTCATAAAAAGTATAAAATATATCCGACTCTAAATAAAATCAAGGAGGATAAACTGTGAGCAATATCAGATATGACCATTTGCTTTCTCCTATTCAGGTAGCCGGTGTTCTGATGAAGAACCGAATGGAAGCTACCGCTGCAACTCCCCACTTCATTCAGGGTACTGAGCCTTTCCCCACTGAGAAGTGGATCACGATGATCGTTAACCGTGCCAAGAATGGCGCTGCAGCTGTTAACATCAACCATCTTGAAAGTGGTTCTCCCCAGAAGGGTCCCATCGGCATGACCCCCAACCACTTTTCCATTATGGACATGAACGATCTGTCCACTCATAACTATCTGTGCCAGATGATCGACGGTCTGCGTTACTATGGTGCACTGGCAGTTACCGGCGTTTCCGGTTCCTATACTCAGGACGAGCCTGCAGGCGGTCCCGGTGGTCCCGGTGGTCCCGGAGGACCTGGTGGTCCCGGAGGTCCCGGCGGTGGTGCAGGCGGCCCCGGTGGTCCTGGAGGACCTGGTGGTCCCGGTGGTGATATGCCTGAACTGAGCGAGGAAATGATGAAGATGATGATGGCTCGCCGTCAGGGTGCCAACACCATAACCAAAAAGCAGATGCAGGAGTATATTGATACTTCCGTACAGAATGCTCTTGATCTGAGAAGCCTTGGTTTCGAATTCTTCTCCGTACATAATGCTTACCGCGGCGGCATCGCAGCCCAGCTGTGGAGCCCCATCACCAACCAGAGAAAAGACGAATACGGTCCTGATTCTGTTAAGAATCGTACCCGTTTCATGCTTGAGTTCTTTGATGCTCTGCGTCAGACTCTTGGCAAAGACTTCCCTCTTGAAGTTCTTGTTTCCGGTTACGAAAAGGGCGGTGCTTCTGTTGCCGATACCATTGAGCTGGCTCGTCTTGCTGAAGGCATCATCGATGTTATCCACATCCGTAACGGCGATCAGGATCCCCAGCATCCCACCGGATTTACTTCTACTCGTGAAAATCCCTGCCCCAACCTTGATGTCGCTGCTGCTGTTAAGGCCGATGTTATGGCTCGTGGCGGAAAGATCCTTGTAGCTGCTTCCGCAGGTCTTCAGAATCCCACCTTCTGTGACAACGCCATTCGTGACAATAAGTGCGACATTATTGCTGCTGCCCGTACATGGATCTGCGATCCCGAATACGGCACCAAGCTGTACGAAGGTCGTGGCGAAGATGTCACCCCCTGTGTCCGCTGCAATAAATGTCATGTTCCCAACGACTCTGATAAGTATCGTTCCTTCTGCTCTGTTAACCCCGTTATGGGTCTTGAAGACAAGATCGACCGCATGGTCAAGCCTGTGGGCGAGAAGAAGAAGGTCGGCGTAGTCGGTGGTGGTCCCGGTGGTATGCAGGCTGCTGTTACCGCTGCCAAGAGAGGTCACGACGTTGTTCTGTTCGAAAAGGACATTAAGCTCGGCGGTCAGCTCAGCCATGCTGAATATGCTTCCTTCAAGTGGCCCATTAAGGACTACATTGATTGGCAGGCAAAACAGCTGGCAAAGAACGGTGTAGACGTACGTCTGAACACCGAAGCTACCCCCGAAATGCTGGCTAAGTTCGATTTCGACGAACTGATCGTTGCTATCGGTCCCGAATTCACTCGTCCCAATCTGCCCGGTGCTGATGGTCCCAACACTATGCTTGCTATCGATACCTATGGTCACGAGGCGGAACTGCCCAAGAAGATCGTTGTTATCGGCGGCAGCGAGACTGGTGTTGAAACCGGCATGTACCTTGCCGAAAATGGTCACGATGTTACTGTTATGTGTCGTCAGTCTTCCTTGGCTTCCGATGCCGCTCATGCTCACTATGTTGAGATGCTGAAGGCTGCTTACAGAGCTCTGCCTGATTTCCATGAGCTGCCCGGCATTAAGTACACCTCCATTGATGAGACCGGTGTTAATTATATCGATAAAGCCGGTAACGAATGCCATATCGATGCTGACCTCGTTGTTCTCGCCACCGGTGCAAAGCCCAGACCCGCAGAGGCTGCCAAGTTCTATGGCGTTGCTAAGAAGACCGATTATATCGGTGACTGTTTCCGCGTTGCTAATATGCACTTTGCTATACAGCACGGTTTCTCCACCGCAAGCCAGATCTAAGCAATAATTTAACCCCCGAAGTCAAAAATGGCTTCGGGGGTGTTTTTATTTGATAAGCATATCAGCAACAGAATCGATATTTCCTGCACCAACGGTCAGGACGATATCTCCCGGCTGAACTATGGTTCTTAAATAGTCTGCAACCTTTTCAAGTGAGCCACAGTAAACGCTTCCGGATATGTGATCTGCAAGCTCCGCAGAGGAAACGCCTATAGTATTGCTTTCTCTGGCTGCGTAAATGTCTGCAAGCACAGTGACATCAGCAATAGACAGGGAAGTGACAAAATCGTCAAATAGTGCCCTTGTGCGGCTGTAAGTATGGGGTTGAAACGCGCAGATGATACGCTTGCATGGCAGAGCCTTCACAGCAGTCAGGGTGGCGCTTATCTCACTGGGATGATGTGCGTAATCATCATACACCTTTGCACCGTTATACTCACCTTTATACTCCATTCTTCTGCCTGCGCCACGGAACTTTTTCAGCCCGGCAGTAATGTACTCTGGCTCTATGCCCATTACAATGGCTGCTGCGGCAGCTGCAAGGGCGTTGGAAGCATTGTGTCGTCCGAATACACTCAAAGACAGGTGGCAGAATATTTCGCCGTTGTACTCAATGTCAAATTCAGAGCAGCTTTCGTCAGTTATATTTATGCCGCGAACATCTGCATGCTCCGAAAAACCAAAAGTAACCAGTCTTCTGCCTGTGTCGGCAGCGGCTCTCATGGCGCCAAAATCGTCTGCATTGGCAATAACTGTGCCATTTTCGGGAGTCAGTGAGGAAAACTTCTTGAAGCTGGAAATAATGTCATCCAAATCCTTGAAAAAGTCCAGATGGTCAGCTTCGACATTAAGTATAACAGCTATAGTGGGATAGAAGTTTAAAAAGGAATTACAGTATTCGCAAGACTCCAGGATAATGGTATCACTTTTGCCTACACGAAAACTTGTTCCAAGTGCGGGAAGTATACCGCCGATCATAACTGTTGGATCTCTTTGAGCTTCCATGAGTATATGGGTGGCCATGGAAGTGGTGGTAGTTTTGCCATGAGTGCCGGAGATACAAAGTGCGTTTTTATAGCTTTTCATCAAAGCTCCCCAGCTTTGAGCCCGCTCAAATACGGGAATACCCAAAGAAAGAGCGGAAGCGATCTCAGGGTTATCATCGTGTACAGCAGCGGTGCGAATGACAAAATCAACACCGACTACACTTTCGGGAAGATGACCAATAACAACATTGATCCCCATTGATCTGAGTTGTTTAACGGCATCGCTCTCCTGCATATCAGAGCCTGAAACGATAAGACCCATGCCATGAAGAACTTCGCCAAGAGCGCGCATGGAGATACCGCCAATTCCTACAAGGTGGCAGCGTTTGCCTGGGACAAGATATGATGCGATTTGAGACATATAGATAAACCATACCTTTGAATTTCAAAGGCTTCCTTTCGGGGAAGGTATTGCAGCTTATTATTTCCAAATTAATATTATAATACCTAATCTCTGATATAACAAGTGTTTTTTGTAGATTCTATGCTAAGAACAATAGTGGATGGGGAAAATCCCCATCCACTATTAAAATTCTACTTCTTTAGGTTGCGTGCCAAAAGCGCTTTCCGATGCGGAAAGTGCATCGGCCAGTTCGTGTTCTGCAACAAGAATGGAAATATCAACTGTTGCTGTGGTTATCATCTTTGTATGAACTCCAACCTGAGACAAGACAGACAATACCTTTCCTGCAACTCCGGGAGTGTGAACCATGTTGGCATCGAAAAAGTTGATTTTGCACATACCCATGGATATTTCGCTTTTGAGACCGGGATACTTGGCTTTCTTGGCATTGATAATAGGCAGGAGCTGAGGCACGGAGTCTGAGGATACAGAGAAGGATACACTGATCTCGCTGCCTCTGGGAGCAGTCTGGCTGATCATATCGACGTTTACTCCGCCATCAGCAATTGATGATAAAATTTCACCGATTATGCCGCTGTCGCACTGGATCTCAGGAAGAGTAACGAGAGCGATACCGCTGCAGTAGGTTATTTCGCTGATGATATTGTTCATTTCAAAACCTCCGACAGAAGATCAGACATATCATAAATGCCGGGTTCGGTGATACCAGCCATAAATTTACCAGCACGAACAGCACCTACTGCAAAAACTTCACGGGAAAAAGCCTGATGGGAAATAGTCAGCACTTCATCTCGTCCGGCAAAAACTACATCGTGTTCGCCTACGATGGTACCACCGCGAAGAGAGCTGATTCCGATCTGCTTGTCGCCTCTGGGTTCACGAACAGAATTGCGCTCAAAAACATATTCGGCATCATAGGGGAGAGCTTCATTGGCAGCATCAGCCAGCATGATAGCGGTTCCGCTGGGAGCGTCTACCTTACGGCGATGATGCTTTTCGATGATCTCAACGTCATAGTTAACGCCGAAAACGGAAGCAGCCTTTTTGACAAGCTCCAGCATCAGATTGATACCAAGGGACATGTTGCCGCTTTTGAAGATACCGACCTTCTCAGAAGCGGATTTGATCGCTTCCAACTGAGCTTCGCTGTGACCGGTCGTACCTATCACAAGTCGGACACCTTTTTCAACGCAGTAGGGCAGAAGACTGTCTAAGGAAGCAGGGGAAGAGAAATCCAAAACACAGTCAGCTTCGCCGGTGTACTCAAAAATATCGGCATAAACAGGATAATCAGAAAGCTTTTCTGTATAACGGTCAACACCTGCTACGACAGTGACCTGTTCATCGGCAGCACACAGTTCAGTGAGGACCTTGCCCATAAAACCGTTGCAGCCGGAAATTATTATCTTTATCATTGGAGCACCAACTTCTTTTGTATTTGATTATCTTAATCGATAAGACCTTTGTTCCTGAGAGCTTTTTTAAGGGTTTCAAGATTCTTTTCTTCCATATCGCAAAGAGGCATTCTGAGTACGCCCACATCCCAACCCATAAGGTTAAGCGCAGTTTTTACGGGAATGGGGTTGACTTCGCAGAACAAAGCATCGATAAGCTCCATATACTCGACCTGCATCTTGCCGGCTTCTGCATAGTTTCCTTCAAGACAGAGAGAGGTCATTTTAGCAGTTTCGGCAGGACAAACATTGGAAAGCACAGAAATGACACCCTTTGCGCCCATAGCCATAAAAGGAACTATCTGATCATCATTACCGGACCAGATATTCAGATCATCTCCGCAAAGCGCCAGAGTTCTGGCAACGATGGCGGTAGATCCGGAAGCTTCTTTGATGCCGTTGATAAGAGGATGTACGGAAAGCTTTTTATAGGTCTCAGGAGTAAAGCTGCATCCGGTACGACCGGGTACATTATAAAGGATCATGGGGATCTTTACTCTGTCGGCAATGTACATATAGTGCTCATACAGACCCTTCTGGGTGGCTTTGTTGTAATAAGGGGTTACGAGCAGCAATGCATCAGCACCGGATATCTGAGCAGCATCAGACATTTTCAGAGCATGAGCAGTATCGTTGCTGCCTGTTCCGGCGATTATCTTTACTCTGCCATCGGCATGCTTAACAGCATAGTCGATCGCGGCAAGGTGTTCGGGAATACTCTGGGTGGAAGCTTCACCGGTGGTACCGCAAATGCAGATTGCGGAAACACCGTTGGCTATCTGGTTATCAATAAGCTGACCAAGTTTTTCAAAATCAATGAAATCGCCCTTAAAGGGAGTGACCAGCGCAGTACAGGTTCCGGTAAAAATAGGTTCTTTCATTATGATCGTCCTTTCTGATTAATAATTGATCTATCAATGGATAGCATCGATGTAACCCTCTGCGCAAAGCAGTTCAGCAAGGAGCACAGCACCGCCGGCTGCACCGCGGAGAGTATTGTGGGACAGACAAACGAACTTGATATCATACTGAGTGTCGGGTCTAAGGCGACCGATGGAAACAGCCATACCATTTTCAAGATTGCGGCACAGCTTTGTCTGAGGCATGTTGTCTTCTTCAAAATAGTGGAGGAACTGTTTGGGTGCGGTGGGCAGTTCCAGCTCCTGAGCGCGACCCTTGAAGTTTTTCCAGATATCCTTGATCTCGTCGATAGAGGGACAATTGTCGAAGCTTGCAAATACTGCTGCCATATGGCCGTTGGTTACGGGAACACGGAGACACTGAGTGGTGATCTGAGGCTTGGAAGCGGGGACAATAACGCCGTTTTCAACTTTGCCCCAAACCTTCATGGGCTCCTGTTCGGACTTTTCTTCTTCGCCGCCAATGTAGGGGATAAGGTTATCGACCATCTCAGGCCATGTCTCAAAGTTTTTACCGGCGCCGGAGATAGCCTGATAAGTGCATGCCAGAACCTTGTTTACGCCGAACTTCATCAGGGGATGGAGGGCGGGTACATAACTCTGAATGGAACAGTTGGACTTGACTGCGATGAAACCACGCTTTGTTCCAAGTCGTTTTTTCTGATCTTCAATAACTTTGATATGTTCGGGATTTACTTCGGGAATGACCATGGGCACATCAGCAGTACCGCGATGAGCGCTGTTGTTGGAAACAACAGGACATTCAAGCTGCGCATATCTGGTTTCAAGGGCTCTGATCTCGTCTTTATTCATATCAACGGCACAGAAGATAAAATCGACCATACCGGCAATCTTTTCGGCATCGCTGTCGGCATTCATGATTACCATGCTTTCTGCCCACGCAGGGACGGGAACGTCCATTTTCCATCTGCCGGAAATAGCTTCACCATAAGGTTTGCCGGCGGTTCTTCCGGATGCTGCGAGCACCACGGTATCAAACCAGGGATGTCCGTCCATAAGTGTGATAAAACGCTGGCCAACCATACCTGTTGCGCCGACAATTCCGACTTTGTACTTTTTCATTACAGAATGCTCCTTCTCAAAAAACAATTTGTTAACAGTGCAATTGAAGAACTAACCATCAATTTTGGTTATCATAACACTTCCCAAATAAGGGATTATGTAATATAATACAAGAATAAATCCCTGCAAAAATCAAGGTTTGGAAAAGTTTTGATGTTTTCAATTATTATTTTTAATGTTAACATATTACAAAATTCGTGTCAATGATTCAGCCCTTGCCAACGCAACCAAAAATGGAGGTCATAATGATTGGATTTTTCATACATAGTCTAAAAAGAAAGAAATCAGCAGTGTCAACGCTGCTATTAACCATAGTTTTTGGCTTGAGTATCATGATGCCGGCTGCTTCTGCTGCCGATATCGTATTGACAACGCCTGAACAAACTGCATCAAATCCTGCAAAAGTTACCACTTCCATAGTAGGAGATAATGACCACGATATTATTCGTGTTGGTCTTTATTATGCCAATGATGCTCTGCCCACAGCCAATCTTCAAAACTATATTGGTTCCGGTTTTGAGTTTGGTTACTTTAATAGTGAATATAATTTTGTTTCCCTTGCGTGGACAGATGAGACTGCCATTACCATGGCTAAAGATAAAACTCTCTATCTGAACGGTTCTGTATACAATGAATCCGGAAACGGCAGCTTGCTGGGAGCCTGGCATATTCAGCTGCCTGATACATACAGCAATTATGATGCAGCCTTTGAAGCAGCTCAGAGATATGACAACGCCTTTCCTGCATATGAAAATGGTCGTTTTGTTGTGAGAATAGACAACTTTTCTTCCCTTGCGAATGCTCAGGCGGCGGCTTCGAATTATTCCGGCGCCAGTGCAGTGGGGCAGAGTGCTACCTGTATCACTGTATGCAAGCTAACCACAAATGATATCATTTTCGAGTTTGATTATAAGGAATTCAGCAATTTTGGAGTAATGCCCAGATCAGAAAAAGAGAAAGCAGTTACCTGGTTCAAGGGATATAAGTACTACGGCGGTTTTCAGTACACCAGAGCACAGGGCAATGATATTACCGTAATGAATTTTCTTGACATAGATGACTATGCTGCCGGAGTAATTGCCTATGAGATGAGTTCCTCATGGCCTTTGGAAGCTTTGAAAGCACAGGCTCTTTGTGCAAGAAGCTATGCTGTATCCTGCAATAACCACCAAACTTTTGATGTCTGTCCAACTACGTCCTGTCAGGTTTATCGTGGTGTTTACTCAGGCAGCAATGAGGCTGTCATCAGACAGGCTGTTGAGGAAACTTCCGGTCAGTGTATCTATTATAATGGAGAAGTTATTACAGCTTACTTCCACTCATCTGACGGCGGCGCTACAGAAAGTGCTTACAACACATGGGGCGGAGACAGACCTTATCTAATTGGTAAGGCTGATCCATATGAACAGGAAACAGAGAATCCCAATGCTTCATGGACCTATTATTATTCGCTTAATGATTTTACCAATATTCTAAATAATAACGGCTACAGCAATAATGGTATAGCTCTTGTTGAAATTACTGAGTATTCTGAATCCGGAAACGTTAATGAACTGACCTTTACAACAAAGAACGGCAATACCATAGTGATCACCGGTGACGAAACCAGAAGTATATTTGAAAACTCTTCAAGCGGTAAGTTTTTCAGCCGCCACTATAAGATAGTAGCTCCCGGAGAAGCCGTAGATGCTGCATCGTCCACAGTGCTTTTTGTTAATGATGGCACCAGTGCGGTATCATATGGATCTTATTCTGTTATTACATCAGATGGAGTTGAAGAGACCGGTGGAGAGATAAGTATAATTACCGGTACCGGTCAGATCGCTCATGCAGAAACCAATACCGACGCATCAATCGGAACTGTACTTAGTTCAGACAAGTACGTCATTATCGGCGGAGGTTGGGGGCACAATGTTGGAATGAGCCAGTATGGAGCCAAAGCCATGGCAGAGCTTGGAATGACCTATGATGAAATTATTAAGTTCTATTTCACCGGTGTTACCATCGGTTAAGATTTGAACCAGTGAGGATATAATATTGAAAACAAGTGATTTTTACTATGATCTTCCACAAGAGCTAATAGCGCAAACGCCAATAGAAAAGCGTGACACTTCCAGATTGCTTACACTCAGCAGACAGACGGGAAAGACAGAGCATCATCACTTTTACGAGCTTATTGATATGCTCAAGCCGGGAGACTGTCTTGTTATGAACAATTCCAGAGTTCTTCCCGCAAGACTGCTGGGCATAAGAGATCCCAGCGGCGGTCATGTTGAAGTACTGCTGCTGCGAGACATGGGTGATAAATGCTGGGAATGTATGACAAAACCCGGAAAGAAAACTCAGCCCGGTCAGAAGCTGAGTTTTGGTGATGGTCAGCTTAAAGCAGAAGTTATCGAAAGCTTGGATGGCGGCAATAAGCTTATTCGCTTTGATTATGATGGTATTTTTCTTGAGGTTTTGGAGCAACTGGGCAACATGCCTCTTCCACCGTATATTAAAGAGCGTCTGGATGATCCGGAAAGATATCAGACTGTTTATTCTAAAGAAGTTGGTTCCGCCGCCGCGCCTACAGCCGGTCTTCATTTTACAAAGGAAATGCTTGCTAAGATCGAACAGTCAGGTGTAAAGCTGGCATATCTGACACTTCATGTAGGTATTGGTACGTTCCGCCCTGTAAAGGTAGATGATGTAAATGAACATAAGATGCACAGCGAATATTGCGTTATTCCTCAGGAAACTGCTGACATTTTAAACGAGACTCGAAAAAATGGAGGACGCATCGTTGCTGTTGGAACCACTACGTGCAGAACTCTTGAATCTTTTGTAAATGATGATGGCATCTTTGTTGAGCGTTCCGGATGGACTGATATTTTTATCTATCCGGGATATAGTTTTAAAGCGATCGATGCGCTGGTAACCAACTTCCATTTACCCGAAAGCACACTGATAATGCTTGTCTCTGCATTTGCCGGCAAGGAGAATACTCTGGCTGCATACAAAGAAGCAGTACAAGAGCGCTATCGTTTCTTCAGTTTCGGTGATGCGATGTTTATTAGTTGAGGTAAAAGCATGGCAGATATAAAAATATCAGACATGATGCAAATGCAGCGTGATCTTTGGGAGGCTCATAAAGATACATGGTCTCCTTTGGAGCCGGAGTATGGAAGAGACTCCATCCTGTTTATGATAGAAGAAATAGGTGAGTGTGTTGCCATTCTGAAGAAAAAAGGTGACGATGCCGCAGCCAATGACCCGGAAATCAAAAGCCGTTTTGTTGAAGAAATGAGCGATGTGTTGATGTATTACACCGATGTACTGCTAAGATACGGTGTTACTGCCGAGGAGATATCCGAAGCCTATATCAATAAGCACAATAAAAACATGGGTCGCAATTATACTAAAGAGTATCAGGAAATGCATATATAATGCAGTTAGGAGATTTGATTTGAGTTTTACATTATTAAAAAAGGAAGAAAAGGCTCGCAGAGGTACCTTTGAAACACCTCATGGAACAGTTCAGACTCCGGTTTTTATGAATGTTGGAACGCAGGGAGCCATTAAGGGAGCGCTATCTGCATACGACCTTAAAAATATCGGCTGTCAGGTTGAACTGTCAAACACATATCACCTTCATCTTCGTCCCGGTGATGAAGTAGTTAAAAAGATGGGTGGACTTCACAAGTTCATGAACTGGGATGGCCCTATACTGACCGACAGCGGCGGATTTCAGGTATTTTCTCTGGCCGGTCTGAGGAAGATAACAGAAGAAGGTGTCAGCTTTTCATCTCACATTGATGGAAGAAAGATCTTTATGGGGCCGGAAGAAAGCATGAACATCCAGTCCAACCTTGGTTCGGATATAGCTATGGCTTTTGATGAATGTGTTGAGAACCCTGCGCCGCGCTCCTATGTTGAGCAGTCCTGTGAACGGACATATCGATGGCTTGGACGCTGCAAGGATCAGCTTGAACGCAGACGACAGATGCCGGATGCTGTTAACCCCGGGCAGATGCTGTTTGGCATAAATCAGGGCGGAACATATGCAGATCTTCGAATCGACAATATGAAAAAGATAGCAAAGTATGATCTGCCGGGTTATGCCATCGGAGGTCTCGCGGTAGGTGAGAGCACCGAAGAGATGTATCGTATCATTGATGCTGTGGAGCCCTATATGCCCGAGGACAAGCCAAGATACCTTATGGGTGTTGGAACACCATCCAATATTATTGAAGGCGTTGCCAGAGGCGTAGACTTCTTTGACTGCGTAATGCCTGCAAGAAATGCCCGACATGCAAAGCTTTTTACATGGTCTGGCGCTATAAATATGAAAAATGCCAAGTATGAGACCGATTCCAGCCCCATTGACCCCGAATGTGACTGCCCGGTATGCCGAAGATACACAAGAGCATATATTCGCCATCTGTTTAAGGCTGACGAAATGCTTGCGATGCGGCTTTCTGTTTATCACAATCTGTACTTTTATAATAAGCTGGCTGAACGGATACGTGATGCATTGGATAACGGTACCTTTGGCGAATTCAGAGAAAAGTATTCAGAAAAACTGTCAAGACGGATATAAAAAGTAAAAAACACTTGAAAAGAACCGACATTGACAATATAATAGACACATTGAGCAATTAATAGGAGGAAAACTATGGGAACCGAAACTTCTTCACTGTTGGCAACTCTTCTGCCATTCGTAATTCTTATCGTCATCTTCTACTTCCTGCTTCTCCGTCCCGAGAAGAAAAAGAAACAGCAGCTGACTGATATGCGCAACAGCCTCTCTGTAGGCGACGAAGTCACCACTATCGGCGGCATCGTTGGCAAGATCTGCCACATTAAGGATGACCTCATCACCATCGAAACCGGTGCAGACGAGGTTCGTATCCAGTTCTCCCGCTGGGCCATCTCTACAAAGGGTACCCAGACCTCTGAACAGTAAGATAACTGTTTCGAGCGAAACAAGAATAAAACGCCCTTCCGTATAATAGATTGTACAAAGTACTTGTCTATAACGGGAGGGCGTTTTATGCGTAAAAGTGAACTTGACGGACGGCAGGAAATAATTAAAAGAGGTAAGGTCACTGTTGTTATGTCATTTCTTTCAATAGGAATTACGGTAATAATGCTGCTAATTATCTCATTGCTGATAGAAAACGAAATACTTCCACCTGAGGTGTCTGAACTAAGTTCAGCGGTAGTCATAATCTTGATGACATTTATATGTGCAATGATAGCAGTAAAGCAGCTGCAAGGAAAAACGCTGATCAGCGGCTTGTCAGTTTCAGTACTTACGGTTTTAATATTGTTAACAGGTTCATTGTTTTTCAAGGGGAGGGGAGAGCCTTCAATTTTCATTTTAGGAGGCTGTACAGTGTCTGGATTGATAGCAGGATTGATTGGGAGCAGAAAAAAGAAAATAAGGTAGCGAAAAGCGGATGTAAACCTTTTGTAACCCTTGATAACACCGTTGTAACTGCTTTGTAAAAAACGCGACATTTGTGCATATTGCATAAATGTCGCGTTTTTGTTCAAAAATACAGTCGCACTATCATATTTGAAATCTCAGAATAAGGTCAAAAAACAACATGCAACCACTTGTACTTTACACCAACAATGCAACACTAGATATTGAGGATACACTGTGTTGAAGCCTGAAAAAGAAAAGATAATCGGAGTGTGTTTACATAACGCAGTTAACATAATGCATTAGCTATAATTAACAAAAAAATATAAAACGGTTGATTTTCCTTGAAAAATAACGCATTTTGCGATATATTATGTTCACAAAGCATTATGTCAATTGAGGGAACTTATGAGCCACACTAAACTCAGTTTTATTGGCGCAGGCAATATGGCAGAAGCTATTTTTGCAGCTGTGACAAGTAAACAACTTTACGCATTTAATGATATATGTTTTTCTAGCAGAACCTCAGATAAGCTTGTAAAGTATAATTCTTTACATGTATACACGACGCTTGACAATGTTAAAGCAGTTGAGTTTGGCGACATAATTATCCTTGCTGTTAAGCCACAGAGCTTCGATGAAGTGCTTGATGAGATATCTTCTGCATCTGCCGGTAAGTGCATTGTATCTCTTGCTCCCGGTATCAGTACTGATTATATCAGTTCAAAGTGTCCGGGTGCGTATGTTGTAAGAACGATGCCAAATACTCCGCTTCTTATTGGTAACGGTACCACAGCAGTCTGTAAGAACGCAAGTGTTCCTGAAGATATTTTCAAAAATGTAGTGGATATCTTTTCGTGTGCTGGTATGGTGCATATAATTACTGAAGATAAGATGAATGAGATCATAGCCGTAAGCGGTTCATCTCCTGCTTTTTTCTTCCGGTTTGTTCAGGCTATCGTTGATTCAGCTGTGAAATTGGGCATTGATCCTGATATTGCTCTTGAAATGGCTGCCAATACTATGGCCGGTTCCGCTTCCATGCTTCTTAACAGTGGAAGATCGGCTTCTGAGCTTGTGGCTCAGGTCTCATCAAAAGGCGGCACTACTGTTGCGGCGCTTTCTGCTTTTGATGAATTTGGTCTGGAAGATATGGTCAATGAGGCTGCTGTCCGCTGTACCAACAGAGCCTATGAATTAGGTAAGTAGTTCTGGTTTTTCACTTTGTCTCATATTGTTTTTATGAGGTGAGGTTAGTGACCAGATATAATAAAAAACAGGACGAGCTTCCTTATTTGTTGTTTTTGGCTGTTATGTTCATGTGCGGTTGCATTGTTGGCAGGTTTATTTCCACCAATCTCTCAGGTCAGGGACTTGCATCAGCGCGAAAAATTGCAGAGGGATTACTTGAAGGTAACAATTCTGCAACAACTTCAGAACGACTTTTTAACAGCTGTTCAACTGTAGTTAAGCTTCCTTTGTTGGTTTTTCTTCTTAGCTTTTCTGCTGCAGGCAGACTGGCTATTGGTCCGGTCTTCGCGATTAAAGGTTTTCTAATGACCTTTTTCGCCGGGTGTCTATCTGTTGTTACCGGAAGTTCCGCATTAACTGCATCACTTTGCAGTTTACTACCATCTTGTGTTTTTTCGCTGCCCTGTATGCTGCTACTGGCCATAAGCAGAGATACTGGACGCGACAGAATAAGTTACGGCAAGGTTCCTTCTTCTGCCAAATATCTATTGCTGCTTATTCCTGCAGTTTTGGCTGATATGTATCTTTGCCCAATACTTCTCAGAGTATTTTACTCCTGAGCATACATGAGGCATAGCCTCCAATTCAATGCGGCTTTTTTGCCGCGGAGAGGACGTTAGGGATGCAGGATTACCTGAATAAGTATGAGGAATACCTTAAAACTGAAAAAAATGCGTCAGCTAACACTTTAAGCTCTTATATGCGTGATCTGCGCCAGTTCAGCGAGTATCTTGGTCGTACAGGTGTTAATGATTTTGCCGATGCTGACAGAGATGTTATAGCTGAGTATCTTGAAAAGCTCACCGAAGCCGGTAAATCAGCCGCAACGGTAACAAGAAGCGTTGCTTCGATCAAAAGCTTTTATACTTATCTTATTTCGCTTGGTGTCGTTGAAACCAACCCGTGTAAGAACGTAACTGCTGTTAAGGTCGAGCGTAAGCTGCCGCAGATACTTACCGGTCAGGAAGTTGAGCTGCTTCTTCAGCAGCCCAAATGCACCGATATGAAGGGCTATCGTGATAAAGCGATGCTTGAATTGCTTTATGCCACCGGTATACGCGTTACTGAGCTTATCTCGCTTGATGTATCAAATGTCAATCTGGGAGCCGGATTTATACGTTGCTTTGGCAAATCCAAGGAGCGTATCATTCCACTTTATCCCGGTGCGATCAAAGCGCTGACAGACTATATCCAGAATATTCGTCCTAATATGGTAGCCAACGAGCAGGAAGCTGCACTGTTTGTAAACATGAACGGCGAACGTATGACACGTCAGGGTTTCTGGAAAATCATAAAGCATTATCAGGAGAAGGCTCAGATCGATAAGGACATCACGCCACACACGTTGCGTCATTCATTTGCTACTCATTTGCTTGAAAATGGCGCTGATCTTAAGTCGATCCAGGAAATGCTCGGACATGCTGACATCAGCTCCACCCAGATATATACTCAGCTTGCAAACCAGCATTTGAAAGACGTTTATAACAAGTACCATCCGAAAGCATAGGTGTTCCAATGTCTCTGTTTTTTAATTCCAAGAAGTTTTATAAACCCGGTCCCGGCGTAGAAAAGGACGAGCCTCAAAAAATAGCTCCGGTCAGATTCTTTGAACTGTTAGGAAGAAAGTTCTGGAAATATGTTGAGCTGAACCTTGTCTATTTTCTTATCCTTCTGCCGATAATACTGTACATATATACCTTTATTTATCAGAATTCTTATTTTGCGCTTGAAGCCGCAGGAGTGCAGATAGGCGATATTTATACGCTGATACTCCATCTGGCAATGCTGTATTTTGAGTATGTGCCGGTATTTATCCAGATCATTCTGCTTATTGCTTCGATCATATGTTATGGTCCGGCAAAAGTCGGTATGACCTATGTGCTTCGAAACTTTACCAACGAACGTCACGCATGGCTTTCGGACATGCTTGATAAAGCCAAGGAAAACTTCCGTCAGGGTCTGTTCTTTGGCATCCTTGATATTATTGTTTTTCTGGTTGTTTTCTATAACCTGGCATATGCAGAAGGCGAAGGCTTACTGCGTATAGCAAAATATCTGTCTATTCTGTTCTTCGTGTTCTATGGATTCATGAGAAGATATATCTATCAAATGATAGTGACTGTCAATCTCTCGGTGTTCGATATTTTCAAAAATGCATGGCTTCTTGCCTTCATTGGGATATTCAGAAACGTAGGCGTTTCTATTGTAAACGGTCTTATCTGGGTGGGTACCATCATCCTGATCGTGACCTTTTCCATGCTTGAGATCCCGATCCTTGCCTGCCTGATCTATTCATTTACTTCATTCCTTGGCGTGTTTGCAACGTATCCGCTGATAAAGAAGTATCTTGTAGATCCCATTCTTGCTCAGCAACAGGAGGAGCAGCAGGAAGAGGAGACACCAGAACTTGTATCCGACGAAACTCACCATTTCGACGAAAATTACTGATTATCTATTTATATCCCCGGCAAAACCCCCGGAAGCTGCTCACTTCCGGGGGTTTAAACTATCCTTTACAGAAACAATTGATATAGTTTTCAAGACAGGATTTGATGACCTCTATGGCAGCTTCACGTCCCTGAACTTCATCAACAACAGTTTCCTTATCTTCAAGAGCTTTATAAACAGTAAAGAAGTGACGCATTTCATCAAAGATATGCTTCGGCAGCATGGAAATATCGTGACAATTGGTGTAGCTGGGGTCATCAGCGCACACAGCTATTATTTTTTCATCCATTTTGCCACAGTCTTTCATGGTAATAACACCAATAGGTCTGCATCTTACAAGAGTAAGAGGCTCGATGGATTCGCTGCATATCACAAGCACGTCCAGCGGGTCGCCGTCATCGCCATATGTGCGTGGGATAAAACCATAATTGGCCGGATAATGGGTTGCAGTATGGAGAATGCGGTCAAGTATAATAAGTCCGGTCTCCTTATCGAGCTCGTATTTTTTCTTGCTGCCCTTTGTTATTTCGATAACAGCAATAAACTGCTCGGGCTTTATGCGTTTAGGGTCGATATCGTGCCATATATTAGACATTGATGGGTCTCCTTTGCATTGGGTTTCTGGGAGCTATATTAGCACATTTAAAAGAAATGTTCCATAGCAGAGGTGAATTTAACGGCAAATTAATATCCTATATATGCAAAAACATTCATTTATGCTGCTTTTTGATGAAAAATAACGTTTTAAAAAGTTTTTTAAAAAAATCTAAAAAAAGGCTTGCTTTTTTCTAAACCTTGTGGTACTATAACGGGGCTGATTTCCGGGTGTGGCGAAGTTTGGTATCGCGCTTGAATGGGGTTCAAGAGGCCGC
>CAZIPP010000013.1:0-22616 GCA_964541215.1 uncultured Oscillospiraceae bacterium | reverse complement strand
GCTCTCCATTTTTCTTTGGGTTCCATTGGGACGCAAGCATGGGAAAAGTGCTTGCCAAATCATTCTGCCCCGGCACGACTATTTTGCCCGCACAAACGGGGCAGCCGTTCAGGCTGCTTGTTCTGGCAAGTATCGTTGCCTGCCACTCGTGGCCTTTTTCGCAGCGCCACCAAACCTTGCTATGATTTCCGCCCACCACGGTCTGCGGTGTTCGGCTGCCATTGCGCTCAGTGTTCCATTGAGCGGCTATTTCCGGATGCGTTGTTGCCAAATCGTTTTCGCCAATGAGCACCATTCTGTTAGAGCATACCGGGCATCCGCTGCCTTGTGTTCGGGATTTAACCTGTGCCTGCCATTCGTGACCCTTTTCACACCGCCACCAGACTTTGCGGCTTGTTCCCGGCGACACTTCTTCCGGAGACAAATCATAATTCCGAGTCGCATGCCACTGTTTTGCAAGTTCCGGATATTCACTTGCCAATGTTTTTACATTTGGCTGCACTTTCCTGCCGGCACAGTAAGGGCAGCCGGATGCCGACAAGCTTCGTGTGTATACCGGTGCTTCCCATTGATGCCCATTCTCACAAAGCCAGTTTACTTTTTTATGGCTGCCATATGAGACATCTCGGGAAGTCAGTTCTCCATTCTTTTGCTTATCCCATTGTGCAAGCAGCAAAAAATCTTCCCGCTCTAAACAGTAATCATAAAGCGTTTTTTTCACTGCTTTCCTTTCCTTTCAAATACAGGTCAGTATACCTGTGTGCGGTTTTTCATGCTTCAATCAGGCAAAAACATCCTTTAGAATTATATCGTGCTCAGATTTACCGAAATGACGGCTAATACAATCGACAACTCAACCAAATCATTCGATAATATGATATGGTATAACTTTACGCAAACGAATTATAGTCACTCATCCATAAACGAATTATAGTTACTATAATTATTACAAACTATATCACTTGGAGAAACTAATGTCAATAGATTACAATAGTTTTGGTGATTGTTTTGAACACAAACTTTAGTTGCGGAGATCGCATCAGAGCGCTTCGCATGGAACGTGGATTGTCGCAGGAAAAGCTTGCGCTGGACGCGGAAATTACTCCTGCTTATCTTGGGCTTGTTGAGCGCGGAAAAAGAAATGCGACTGTGGTTATAATCGAGCGGATATGTGATGCGTTAAATATCAGTTTATCTGAGTTTTTTGACGTTGGAAGTCAAAAAAAACCAGCAGAAGATGATATAGATAAACAAATACTGGCTCACATCGCCAGTTTTAGTGAAGACGAAAAAATGGCTTTTCTGCATCTGACCAAAAATGTTATACAGCTGCGTCAAATGAGCATAAAAGCTCGGGCTAACAATAAATAATTAAAGGGTTTGCAAAAATACCAGGCTTTTTGCAAACCCTTTTTTCCTGTCATCATCCTCCGGGCATATGAACTCCCATCCCAAATTATCCTCCACACATTGTCGCTCTATGTCGAATATACTGCTAAGGGAGCCGGTTCCCCGAATGTATATTTTACCGACAACAGTGGAAGAATTATAGTACCACGGTTACATACGCCAAGGCGGGTAATCGGAGGAACTATTTTCCTCGGAGTGTGACAATATGGACCAAAACGTCAGACGGGGCGATATATACTATGCCGACCTCAGCCCCGTGGTCGGCAGCGAACAGGGCGGCACACGACCGGTTCTTATCGTACAGAACGACACCGGCAACCGTCACAGCCCAACGGTTATTGCTGCCGCCATTACATCCCAGATGAACAAAGCCAGACTGCCGACCCATATCGAACTGGCTGCAAGCTCCTACGGTCTTACAAGGGATTCGGTGATCTTGCTGGAACAGATACGCACCATTGACAAAAGAAGGCTGCGTGAACGCATGGGCAGGCTTGATGATGACCTTATGAGTCAGGTAGACAGTGCGATTGCCGTAAGCTTTGGCTTGCATGATGAGCTGGTTTAGCTCGTTGTTTAACAGCCCAACAGGCTGTTAAACAACGGTTTTTGCAGTTTGCTGCAGCGCACTCCTAAGAACGCTTTGCGTTCTTCCTCGCACGTTTGCAAACTGAGCAGAGAAATTTCCGACATACATGCTGTCGGAAATTTCATATCTGATTTTGTTCGCTGCCGAGGCAGCGAACTCTGCGAGGCAGCAATTGCCGTAAGTTTTGGCTTGCATGATGAGCCGGTTTAGTGTATTATGTAAATACGCTGTTCACAGCTCGCTTTTGGACAGTCATTGACTGTCCTTGTTTTTTAGCATTTTGACTTTAAAGGAGATCCCCATGTTCAAAAAACACCTTATTCTGAAACTCGCCCTTGTGGCTTTGATAATCGTTGTTGGCGCCGGTATGATAGCCAACGCCACTGCCGGCGATTCGTCCGATCCTCTGGTTTCTTTGAGCTACCTCAACGAGACTGTTATCCCCGCCCTTACGTCCAAGCTGGAAGGCATGGTAGGAGACGCAAAAACAGAACTGTCCGACAGCTTCGACAATACCCTTGAAGAGTTCAAGTCCTCCCTTAGTACCGTGACCGTTTCCAATGCGCTGGACTCCATTGGCAGCAGCGAATATAAAACCATCGAGCTTCTTGACGGTCAGTCCGTAACTCTGGAGTCAGGCAGCGAAGTTCTGTTCGTCAGCGGTGAAGGGCTGTGCATCGGCACTCTGTCCGACATCACTTCCGGTACTGCTCTTGAAAACGGCAGACTGGAAACAAACCATCTTTACCTTTGCCCCGATTCCGTGTCCATTGCCGCAGACGGTGAAGCCGAACTGCTGATAAAGGGCAGCTACACTGTTCAATAAAGTTATAATTTTAAATTCCCGGTCATAAATCTTTATGACCGGGAATTCTTATATTCAAAGGCGGTGACGACATGCGATCCACCTACCCACTATATTGCGGCGATGACGAAGTCGGTTCTGTTACCGTTCAGCGTGACGGTCTGCGGCTGTATTTGCAGGCTGAGTGCAGGATCATCGACGGCGTGCATCGGGCATGGCTCGTCAGTGGGGATGACCGTCTGCTTATAGGTGTTTTGATGCCCGATGGTCAGAGAATGTACGCAAAGAAAACATACAACCTCAGCGCCATCGGCAGCTTTGACTCAGATGCCATCACTCATGGAGACATTGGCATATCCGCTAAGCCTCGGGGATGGCAGCGATGCCGGGATCCGAAGAGCCTTTTTACCGATGAGATCGCCAAAAACAGTCCAAACCCGAACTTTGAATACTGGGTAAAGCCTGATGAAAACGGCAAGGTCATTGCTGTGCCATGGAAAGGTGGAAAATTCCCCTTACCCGCTCTGTTTTGCCTGTGCTCAGTTGAGTGCATCAACGGGCGGCAGATGGTGGTGATAGCAGTGGATGAACACGGTATGCCAGCTCAAGCTAATTTTAGTGATTCCCCTTCGCAGGGCTTCGGATGATAAGCTTCTAAACATACCTTCGCAGGTTTTCCAGTGCCTTGCGCTCTATGCGGGACACCTGAACCTGACTGACGCCCAGTATCTTCGCCGTTTTATCCTGTGTGAAACCCCTGAAATACCTCAGCTTAATGACCTGCTGTTCCCTGTCAGGCAGCCGGTCTATGGCTTCGTTCAGGGCAATGGTTTCCACCAGTGATTCTTCAATGCCGCCGGAAGTCAAAACACTCTCCAGTGTGAATCCGTCATCGCCGCTTTCCTGATTTATGGATTCATAGGCTGAAGTAGCGGTTTCACACATGGCAATGTCTTCAACCGTAAACCCTGTTTCCGCTGCCAATTCCGTAACAGTGGGTTCCCGACCGTTCCTGTGGCTCAGCCTGTCTCTTGCAAGGCGGATGGTCATTGCCCGCTCCTTGATGCCGCGGCTGACCTTTATCATTCCGTCATCCCTGAGAAAACGCCTGATCTCACCGGCGATCTTTGGCACGGCATAGGTGGAAAACTGTGTTCCAAACTCCGGATCATACCCCTCCACCGCCTTGATAAAACCGATGCACCCCAGCTGATAAAGGTCATCCGCATCAACACCACGACCAAAATATCGCTTTGCCACCGACCAGATAAGCCCTGAGTTTTCAATTATCATCCGCTCCGATGCTTCCCTGTCACCATCCTTGGCAAGCTGCAGAAGCTCCATTTGAGCTGTACTCATCGGCGGTTTGCCCTTTTTGAAATTCTGCGCTTCATGGTGACAGTGGTCCCCTTATCCGGCACACTTTTGACAGACAGGCTGTTCATAAAGCTTTCCATAATGGTAAACCCCATACCTGCCCTGTCATTTCCGCCGGTGGTATACATGGGACGCATGGCAGCCTCCACGTCTTCCATTCCCCGCCCCCAGTCACGAACGGATATTTCGATGCTCCCCTTGTCCAGCTTGGCTTTGATAAGTATTTTGCCGATGCAGTCGGGATATGCGTGAACGATGCAGTTGGTCACCGCCTCGCTGACTGCGGTCTTGATATCCCCCAGCTCATCCAGAGTCGGGTCAAGCTGTGCCGCAAAACACGCCACAGCTCCCCGGGCAAAAGCTTCGTTGACAGACAGGCTGTCAAACTCCAGCTTCATTACATTAGATTCTGTCATTATGTAAACCTCCCTTTATACCATCTCGACTATTCTGCCAATACCTGCCGCATCCAGCACCTTTTTTGGCTGCCCTCCAACATTGCACAGAGACAGACTGCCATCCAGCAGTTCCATATGGCGTTTGGCGTTTATTACTACGGCTATGCCTGAGCTGTCCATAAAAGCGACATCGGAAAAGTCCAGCACACAGTGACGCGGCAGGAAGGTATCAATCTTATCCGCAACGCCGGTTATCAGCGTCTTTGCAACATGATGGTCTATTTCTCCCGAGAGACCGATGGTGAGCTGCCGCCCCTGCAAATAGCTTGTCATTTTCATTTGTGTTTCCCCCAAAAAGCAAAAATAGGGTCGCCGCAAAATCAAAAGATCCTGCGACGACCCTATTATAAGGCTTGTCCTGTATAAAATTTGTCGGAATATACGGAGCGCAACTGTCAATTATCAATTGTCAATCGCCTGATTATCCCTCTTGCCTGACCTGCCATGATAACAGAGCCGCAAACCAGCAGCAGCCCGTCTTTTGACACAGTGTCAAAGCCCAGTTTTATGGCATTTTCCAAATCATCACCGATGACGCAGCTGCAATACTTTGAACCGTATTCAGCAAGCATCCCGGGCGGCAAAGAACGCTCCATCTCAGAAGACGATGCTATCAGTGTGCTGCATTTCGGAGCAAGTATATCCACGCAGGTCTTCCAGTCCTTATCCGCCATCATGCCCATAACAGCGGTGACTTTTTTACCGGCGAACAAGCTGTCCAGCGCGTCTGCCAGAGCCTTTGCTCCATCCGGGTTGTGGGCAGCATCGAGCAAAACGATGGGCTGACGTCTCATAAGCTCCAGTCTTCCCGGCCACGAAGCAGACGCAAACCCTTTCTGCATAGCTTCATCGGAAATTGCAAAGCCCCGTTGCTTTAAAGCTTTCAAAGTCAGGTATACTGTCATAGCATTTGTCAGCTGATGCTGCCCCAACAGGCGGCAACACAGTGTCATTCCATCTGCATCGGTAAAACAGCAGCCATCGGAAGAAATGGTATTGCCTGTAAACTCATCAGGGTTTACCACAGCCGGAACTATCCCCTGCTGTGCGCATACTGATGTAAGCAGGTCTGTAACCTCAGGCTCATTGGGCGAGATCACCACCGCGCTGCCGTTTTTGATTATTCCGGCTTTCTGCCCGGCTATGGTCACAAGGTCACTGCCAAGTATGGCTGTATGATCTTTGGCAATATGGGTTATAACAGCCACTTCGGGAGGCTGAATAATATTGGTGGGGTCATACATTCCGCCAAGCCCTGTTTCAAGCACCACTATATCGCAGCCACAGTCTGCAAAATAGGCAAATGCCGCAGCGGTGACCAGTTCAAACTCGTTGACCGGGTCAAGTCCCGCTGCCGTTCTTTCATCCTCGGCAAGCTTGACCTTCCCGGTAACGGCGCACAGGTCGGCTTGGGGTATCAAATTACCGTCTGCCTGTATCCGTTCGCGAAAATCCTCAAGATAAGGCGAGGTAAACATACCGGTTTTATATCCCGCTGCCTGCAAAACAGACGCTGTCATGGCAGCCACGCTGCCTTTGCCGTTTGTGCCGGCAATATGGACATACCTGAGCTTATTTTGAGGATCACCCAGTCTTGCCATCAAATCACATATTCTTGCCAGCGTGGGCGCCGCCGCAATACTGCGGGGGCGCCCATGAATATAGTCTAATATTTGTTGGTAGTTCATTACTTTCTAAGTCTTGCTTCGCTGTCTTCAAGGTTTTTCAGCAGGCTCTTGAGCTTCTCTGCCTTTTCGCGTTCAGCAGCAACAACTGCTTCGGGAGCTTTGCTGATAAAGCCCTGATTGGAAAGCTTGCCTTCGATACGATCCAGCTCCTTCTGAGCCTTTTCCTTTTCCTTGGCTATACGAGTCAGTTCCTTTTCAAAGTCGATAAGCTCAGCCATGGGCATATACATTCTTGCCTTATCGGTAATGGCGGCTGCCATATCCTCGGCGCCTGCGGGAGCCTTGTCGGAAATGGTAATGTTGCTGCCATAGGCAAGGCGAAGCATATACTGCTTACCTGCTTCAAAGACGTCTGCCCTGTCGGTCTCAACGAATATCTCCGCCTTTCTGGAAGGAGGTACGTTCATTTCGGCACGGCGGCTGCGGACTGCCTTGATGGCATCCATAAGGATCTCGAAGTCAGCCTCGTCAGTGGGGAAGTTCAGCTCTTCGGTAAACTGAGGATAGTCCTGAAGCATCAGGTATTCGCCATCGTGGGGCAGAGCCTGATATATCTCCTCAGTGATATAGGGCATGAATGGGTGCAGAAGCTTCAATGTCTCGGTAAGGACATACAGCAGGACCTTCTGAGCACCTGTCCTGGCTGCTTCGTCGTCGCCGTTAAGACGCTGCTTGGTCAGCTCGATATACCAGTCGCAATAGCTGTCCCAAATGAAGTTATAGATCTTGTCTGCGGCAACGCCAAGTTCGTAGCTGTCCAGATTATCCCGAACTTCTTTGGTCAGGGCGTTCAGCTTGGACAGTATCCACTTGTCTTCCAGCTCCAGCTTTTCAGGCAGCTCGTTTTTATCGATGGTCAGGTTCATCATAACGAAGCGGCTGGCGTTCCAGAGTTTGTTGGCAAAGTTTCTCATGGCTTCGCAGCGTTCAACAAAGAAACGCATATCGTTGCCGGGGCTGTTGCCGGTGATAAGATTGAAGCGCAGGGCATCCGCGCCATACTGTTCGATCATTTCAACGGGGTCGATTCCGTTGCCAAGGCTCTTGGACATTTTGCGTCCCTGAGCGTCACGAACAAGACCGTGGATAACAACAGTGTGGAAAGGTATCTGCTTCATCTGCTCCATGCCGGAGAATATCATTCTGGCGACCCAGAAGAAGATTATATCGTAGCCGGTAACAAGAACATCAGTGGGATAGAAGTATTCCAGATCTTCGGTCTTGTCAGGCCAGCCAAGGGTGCTGAAAGGCCACAGCGCGGAGGAGAACCATGTGTCAAGTACGTCTTCATCGCGCTTGATATTGGCGCTGCCGCACTTTTCGCATACGCAGGCGTCTTCAAGAGAAACTGTGGTGTGACCGCAGTCGGCACAGTACCATGCAGGTATCTGATGACCCCCCCAGAGCTGACGGGAGATGCACCAGTCACGGACATTCTCCATCCAGTTGAGATAAGTTTTGGAGAAGCGGTCGGGAACAAACTTGATCTCGCCTTCTTCAACAACTCGGATAGCTTCCTTGGCAAGGGGCTGCATCTTGACAAACCACTGGTCGGAAGCGATGGGTTCTACATCGGTGCCGCAGCGGTAGCAGGTGCCGACATTGTGACCGTAATCCTCAACGGATACAAGATAGCCTTCGGCTTCCAGATCGGCAACGATGGCCTTGCGGCATTCGTAACGATCCATACCGTTGTACTTGCCGCCGTTGATGACCTTTGCTTCATCATCCAGAACCAGTATCTGCTCAAGATCATGGCGCAGACCGACTTCAAAGTCGTTGGCGTCATGGCAGGGAGTCATCTTAACGCAGCCGGTACCGAAGTCCATCTCAACGTATTCATCGGCAACGATGGGCATTTCACGACCTACCAGAGGCAGGATACAGGTCTTGCCCACCAGATGGGTGTAGCGTTCGTCATTGGGGTTGACGGCAACACCCGAGTCGCCCAGCATGGTCTCGGGACGGGTGGTTGCTACGATGATATACTCATCACTGTCCTTAATGGGATAGCGGATGTTCCAGAGATGACCGGGCTTGTCCTGATATTCGACCTCAGCGTCAGACAGAGCTGTGGTACACTTGGGGCACCAGTTGATGATGCGCTTGCCCTTGTAGATAAGCCCCTTTTTGTAAAGGTCAACAAAGGTAGTGCGGACAGCTTTGGCGCAAACGTCGTCCATGGTAAAGCGCTGGCGGGACCAGTCGCAGGATGAGCCAAGTGTTTTCAGCTGTTCAACGATACGGTCACCGTATTTGTTTTTCCATTCCCAAACACGTTCCAGGAACTTTTCACGACCAAGGTCAAATCTGGTCAGACCTTCACCGCGAAGCACCTCTTCTACCTTTATCTGGGTAGCGATACCCGCATGGTCGTAACCGGGCAGCCACAAGGTGGCGTAGCCGGACATACGCTTATAGCGGATAAGTACGTCCTGAATGGTGTTGTCGAAGGCATGACCCATGTGGAGCTGACCTGTGACATTGGGTGGGGGGATAACGATGGTAAAAGGTTTCTTGTCGGGGTCGCGTTCCGCGCGGAAGCAGTTGCCGTCCATCCACATTTTGTAGATGCGGCTTTCCACCGACTGGGGTTCGTAGGTTTTGGAAAGTTCTTTCATAAAGGCTGATCTCCTTTTCGGGGCAATAAAAAAACCGCCCCAAGATTAGTCTCTTAGGGCGGACAAATATCCGCGGTACCACCTAAGTTCACACGCCGAAATCAGCGTGTGCGCTCATTGACCCTTAACGCGGGAAACGCCAAAGCCTAGCGCGGCAACAGACTTACCGTTTCAGCTTCGGAGCTCCGGGGCGACCTTCAACACCTGATGCGGACTCACACCAACCGTCCGCTCTCTGATGGGCGGTGTCTACTCCTCCCCGTCATCGCTTTGCATATTCATAATGTATTATTATATGCGTTGATTTGGTGGTTGTCAAGTGCTGAAATGCCAGCACTTTACGCCTCTATTGAATTCCACTTCGGGCTGTGTTATGATATCTGTCGAATACGAGCTAAAGAGGTCTGTCATGTCTGAACGTGGAAAATTTATTGTATTTGAAGGGCTGGACGGCTGCGGAAAAAGCACCCAGCTGACACTGCTTTGCGAAAAAATGCAGGCTGCGGGCGAAAACGTAGTCTGTCACACCACCTTTGAACCTACCGACGGTCCCATCGGTCGCCTGATAAGAAGCGCCCTGAGAAAGGAAGTCTCTTTCAGTCAGGAGACCATGGCAATGCTTTATGCAGCCGACCGCCGGGAACATGTGGAAAAGGAAGTGATCCCGCTGCTGGATCAGGGTGTCAATGTACTTTGCGACAGATACTATTTTTCCAACTTTGTCTATCAGGCCGACGCCGTCAGCCTTGAAAAGCTGATGCTGTTCAACGGCTACGCCATGGAAAATCTCAAGCCCGACATCACCGTTTTTATGGACGCTTCTCCCGACGCCTGTGTGAAAAAGATCGCCGAAAGCCGGGAGTCTGCCGACCTGTATGAAACACTGGAAAAGCTTACTCAGGTTAAGGAAGCATACCACAAAGTATTCGATATGCTCTGCTCAACTCACAGAATAATCACCATCGAACCCATGGAAACAAAGTATATGACAGCAGACAGGCTTTGGGAGCTGTTGAAAGACGAGTTTACGGGTAAATGACTATGAGAAATCATATCATCCTTGATGTACGCACTCCGAAGGAATACGCCAAAGCCCATATCCCCGGAGCCATCAACATTCCAAACGATACCATCGACCCATCGGTTGCCGATATTCTGCCCCACAAGGAGCAGCCCATAATGGTTTACTGCAAAAGCGGAATGCGAAGCAATGACGCTGTTCGGAAGCTTGCCGCACTGGGATATACCAATATTGAAAACCTTGGCAGTATTGATAACTGGCAGGGAAACTTGGAAAGTATCCCCTAATCCCCAGATCCTAAATCCTAACCCCTAATAAAAAATAATCGGAAATGCTTTTGCATTTCCGATTATTTTTTATTCAACAGATATGAGATAGTAATATACCGGCTGACCGCCATTGATGAGCGCGACCTCAACTTCGGTGCAGGCCTGCTGGAAGATCTTCTGTGCTTCCTCAGCCTGTTCTTCGGTAACGTCCTCACCGTAGAAGATGGTAACGTAGGAGCCTCCCATCTCGGCTGCCTTTGCAGCCATGTCGGTAAGCTGAGCATTGATATCGGGACCTGTCTCAAACAAAGCTCCGTTTACCATGGACAGGTAATCACCCTGATGAATGTCCAGACCATCGAACTCGGAGTCTCTGGCTGCATATGTCACCTGCATGGTGGAAACGCCTTCGGCAGCCTCTGTCATAGCGGCGGCATTGGTCTCCGCATCGCTGTCGATGTCGAAGGTCAGCATAGCGGTAATGCCCTGGGGAACAGTCTTGGTGGGCAGAACGATGACTCTCTTTTCCTCACACAGAGGGATGCACTGTTCCGCAGCCATGATGATGTTCTTATTGTTGGGCAGAACGAACACGACCTCCGCAGGAGTTTTGTTTATCTCCTTGAGGATATCCTCGGTAGAAGGATTCATTGTCTGACCGCCTTCAATGATACCATCGGCACCAAGGTCATGGAAGACCTCGGAAAGTCCCGCGCCTGCGCAAACGGCAACAAAGCCGTACTGTTTTTCAGGCTTGGCTACCTGAGCAACTGCCTTTTCGGTCTCAGACATGACCTTTTCGGAATGCTGAAGCTTCATGTTCTCGACCTTAACAGTAACAAAGCTGCCGTAGCTAAGGGCATTTTCCAGCACTTCACCGGGATGGTTGGTGTGGACATGGACCTTGATTATCTCATCGTCATCAACCAGAACAAGGCTGTCGCCCATGCCGTCCAGATATGCTCTCAGTTCCATGGGATCCTTATCATTCTCTCTGGAAACAATGAATTCGGTACAATACTGGAAAGTAATGTCCTCAGTCTCAAAATCAGAGAAATCCGCATGATCTTTTGGCTCTTCTGCCACCATATCAGCGGTGAATTCAATAGCTTCGCCCTTCAGGGCAGCCAGCATTCCTTCAAGGATATAGATATATCCCATGCCGCCGGCATCCACAACGCCGGCCTTTTTCAGCACCGGGTTCTGGTCGATGGTCTTTGCCAGGGCTTCTTTGGCACTTTCGATGGTTCCTTCCAGAACGAACAGAACATCGTCGTTCTGCTCAGCAAGAACAGCCGCATCCACGGAAGAAACGCGGGAAACGGTAAGGATGGTTCCCTCCGCAGGCTTCATAACAGCCTTATAGGCTGCTTCAACGCCTTCACCGAGAGCAGCCGCAAAATCCACGCCGCCGCATTCAGGCTTGTCCTTCAGATATTTGCCGAAGCCTCTGAAAAGCAGAGACAGGATAACACCGGAGTTTCCTCTTGCGCCGCGAAGCAGTGCTCCGGCGGCAGCGGTGGCTGCTTTGCCCAGATGGGCGTCATTGCTCTTTTTCATTTCTGCCGAAGCAGAAGCTATGGTAAGGCTCATATTGGTTCCTGTATCTCCGTCCGGTACAGGAAACACGTTAAGTTCGTTGACCTGCTGCTTATGCAGTTCGATGGAAGCGTGGGCGGAGATAATCATCGCCCGAAACGCCGCACCGTCAATGGTCTTACTCAAAAGATACACCTCCGTGCTGTGCAAACGCACGCATTTTCTCAGTCAACCATGATGGAATCGACGTATACGTTGACCGCTTTGATTTCCACGCCCGCATAAAGGGCTATTTTGTACTTTACCTGTTCGATTATTGAATTACACAGGGCATTGATATTAACGCCGTTATCAATGATGATGTGCAGATCGATGGAAACTGTTCCATCCTCGTTATACTCCACCAGTACACCCTTGCCCATGGCTTCCTTACGAAGAAGATGGACCAGACCGTCTGTTGTGGAGCGAGCTGCCATTCCTTTAACACCAAAACAATTGGTGGCGGCAGAGCCGACCAGAGTGGTGATAACATCACCGGTGATAACGATGGTTCCCCGGTCGTTTGATAAACGCACCATATCGGATACCTCCTTATTATGAGTATGCGTACGGCTCATTGTATAATATTTTTCTTAAAAGTACAAGTGAAAAAATGTAAATTGTTTTGAATATCAGGTCATTTTGTGCAAAACAGCAGATGTATTGGTTCATTATAACGATTCCAACGCAGTTTTGCCGCGATTGATTTTTTAATGAACATATTTTATAATTGCCTCAGATAGACTCGAATATTGGAGGCAAGCTCATGGACCTCAGTCTCAGTTTAAAGCAAAGTCTAAGCATCTCTCCTCAATTGATACAAAACCTTGAAATACTTCAAATGGGTTCCCAGCAGCTTCTTGAATACATCCAGCAGCTTGCCGAAGAGAACCCCACCATCGACCTCAATGAAGCCTACAGCGAGCAGGGTGAGCTTGACCAGTTTCGCCTGAAACTGATGTGGCTGCGTCAGATGGATGTCCAAAACAAAGTGTACTATAAAAACGACAATGATTATACCGACCCCTTTTCCACCGTTTCCATAGAGGATGAGACCCTTTCCGATTATCTTATGTCTCAGCTGGGCGAGGCCGTGATCCCCAACAGGCTGAAGCGTGCCGCTGAATTTGCTGCCATGAGCCTCAACGAAAGCGGCTGGCTGACCGAATCTGTGGATTCTCTTGCTGCCGCTTCCGGCTTCACTTTGGAGGAAATGTCCGATGCGGTTGACATAATACAATCGCTTGACCCCCCCGGTGTGGGCGCCTGTGATTTGAGTTCGTGCCTTTATATTCAGCTGCAAAGGCTCGATAATGACACAGCGTTAGCACAGCGCATAGTCACCGATCATCTTCAGGATATGGCCACCAAAAGTTCAGAAAAGCTGGCAAAAATCCTTGGAGCTTCCGTAGATGAAACCGAAAATGCCTGCCAGCTTATACGTTCACTTAATCCCCGTCCCTCCTCAGGGTTTGCCAGCGAGCAGTCTACAGTTTACATAACTCCAGATATCATCGTTGTCAGTTTTCCGGATCACTTTGAACTGCTGACCAATGACTACTATTTTCCCACAGTGAGAGTTAACACATACTATATGGATATGCTTTCCAGTACAGACAGCGACGACGTGAAGAAATATCTCAACGATAAGCTTCGTCAGGCAAAGGTCGCCATATCAGGGATCGACCAGCGGAAAAATATGCTCCTTCGCTGTGCCGAACAGATAGTTGCTTTCCAGGAAGACTTTTTCAGGGGCGGCAGCCTGCGTCCCATGACCATGTCCGATCTTGCCCAATTGCTTGATGTACATGAATCGACCGTCAGCCGTGCTGTTAAGGACAAGTTTCTCCAGTGCTCGAGAGGCGTTTATCCCCTGAGCCGCTTTTTCTCCCGGGCTTTGGACGAAAGCGGCAGCGTATCTGCCGATATGGCAAAGGAGCTTATACGCAAAATGGTTGATGAAGAGGACGGCAAAAGTCCGCTGAGCGACAGCAAAATATCCGAAAACCTCAGCCGCAAGGGTGTGGACATTTCCCGTAGAACAGTTGCCAAGTACCGCGTTGAGCTTGGTATTGTCTCCGCCGCTGTAAGAAGGCAGCAAAAAAACTAACAATTTAGTGAATGATCAAGCCTGCTGATACGGCATTTTCTGCTGTATCAGCAGTTTTTTAATGCCATCCGGGTACACTTTTGCCTTCGTTTCTCCATACCTGTTCCAAATTAGCGTGATTTTTGCATCAATATTCAATTTCATTGCATTTTATGCTTGTAAAATATGCCATAATAAGTTATAATAGCCGAGTTAATGAATCAATTAGAATCAAAAGATTCAAAAATGGAGGTATTTGTTGTGAAAAAGAAATTCATTACAGTTCTTGCGCTTATCCTTGCGCTTTCAACACTTATGCTTCTCAGCGCCTGCTCCACCGAAACCGCAGCTCCCGCTGAATCCGAAGCTCCTGCTGAATCCGCAGCTCCCGCTGAATCCGCTGCCGATTCTTCTTCCCTGAAGATGGCTACCGGCGGCACCACCGGCACTTACTATGCCTTTGGCGGCATCGTAGCCGGCGTTCTCGACGCCAATGTTGAAGGCGTTTCCGTTACTGTACACGACTCCGGCGCTTCCAAGGCCAACGTTTACGAGATCATCGACGGCGATGCCGATATGGCTTTCGCTCAGAACGACGTTACCTACTACGCTCTGACCGGTACCGACCTGTTCGCTACCGACGGCGCTCAGACCGGCTTCTCCGTAATGGCCGGCCTGTATCCCGAAGTTGTTCAGATCGTTTCCACCAAGGACATCACCGACATCTCCCAGCTGAAGGGTATGCGTGTTTCCGTTGGTGACGCAGGTTCCGGCACCGAGTTCAACGCTCGCCAGATCCTCGAAGCTTATGGCATCACCTTCGACGACATCGAAGTTCAGAACCTCGACTTCGGTTCCAGCGCTACCGCTCTGAAAGACGGCAAGATCGACGCTTTCTTCTGCGTTGCCGGTGCTCCCACCACCAACATCGTTGACCTCTGCACCACCACCTCTATCAACATTCTCGGTGTTGACGAAGAACACCTTGCCACTCTCCAGGAAAACTACAGCTTCTACACTGCCTACACCATCGCTGCCGGCACCTACAACGGTGTTGACGCTGATGTAAACGCTGTTGCTGTTACCGCTACCATGCTGGTTTCCGACAACCTTTCCGAAGACACCGTCTACAATCTGACCAAGTGCCTGTTCGAAAAGTCCGGCGAAATGGAACACGAGAAGGCTTCCTTCCTCGATCCTTCCTACGCTGTCAGCGGCTTTGATGATATGCCCATCCATCCCGGCGCTCTGAAGTACTATCAGGAAATTGGCGTTAAGTAATAAGGCTCGCAAGATCCTTACAGCTGTGGCCGCGGCAGTTTTGATTGCTGCCGCGGCTCTGCTTATAATACACCTGTCAGGTCAGATGACTCTCCGCTTGTCCGATTCAGACACCGGTGAAGTCTATCTGGAGCTTCCTGTAAAGGACATGGATAGATTCTCCGTGACTTATATCCACTCAGTCCACCAGACTCCCGTTATCGAGACTTACGAGATAAGAGGAACAGATATATATGTCGTGGAGGCTAAGTTCTATACCTTCGGCGCAGGAATGCAGACGGATTATCCCGAAGGCGTTACATATTACTATGATGATGACGGCGGGATAGTCTGCACAGGGTATAATACATACTGCAAGGATCTGATATACTGTGTCGGCAAAGTTTCAGACCATGTGCTGGACTGCGGCGGCACCGAATATTCGCTGCGCGACATCTGCGGCCGGGGGTCGCTTGTAGCGTTTACCATTGAAGATTGACCCTTTAAGGAGTGAAAGATTTGGCACTGTTCAAAAAGAAAAGCACCGAGCCTGAACCTGTTGTAGAAGAGATCGAAGATACTTCAACAGGTACGATGGACGACGTGCAGGCTGTTATGGCCAAATACGACAGAGAATCCAACACCCGAACCTTTGAAGGAATTCCCAAAACCATTATTCGCTGGTTCTTTATTGCGTTTTCTCTGTACGTGGTATACATGAACCTTATTGCCAACTGGGGCGAACGTGAGCGCCGTGCTTCCTTTGTTGCTCTGCTCATCCTGATGGCTTTTACCATGTATCCCGCCACCAAAAATTCAAATAACAAAAAGACAAACTATATCCCCTGGTACGACTGTGTCATTGGTCTTGTAGGCAGCTTCTGCTTCTTCTGGTTCGTGCTTAACGTTGAACGCATCGTCAACGCAGCCCGTCCCGCAGCACTGACTAACATGGACCTGTTCTGTGCCATCGTTGGTATTCTTATCCTGCTGGAAGCTACAAGACGTGTAACAGGTATGCCCATAGTTATCGTTGCTTCCTGCTTCATCGCATACGCCTTTATCAGCGGCGTTTCTCTCAGACGTATAGTATTCCAGCTGTTCTACACCCTTAACGGCGTGCTGGGTACTCCCATCGGCGTATGTACCACCTTTATCGTGCTGTTTATAATCTTCGGCGCATTTTTGGAAACGACAGGCGTCGCAGACTTCTTTATACGGTTCGCCAACGCACTGGTTGGCTGGGCCAGCGGCGGTCCCGCAAAGGTCGCTGTTATCGCCAGCGCTCTTGAAGGCATGGTTTCCGGTTCCTCTGTTGCCAACACTGTCGGCAGCGGTTCCATCACTATTCCCATGATGAAAAAGACCGGTTATAAAGGCGAATTTGCCGGCGCTGTTGAAGCTGCCGCATCCACCGGCGGTCAGATAATGCCGCCCATTATGGGCGCTGCCGCCTTCCTTATGGCTGAATTCGTGGGTATTCCCTATGCAGAGGTTGCCGTTAAAGCTATCCTGCCTGCTGCCCTTTACTTCTCCGGCATATTTATCATGGTCCATCTGGAGGCCAAAAAGCTGAACCTTCGCGGCATTCCCAGAAATGAACTTCCCAAGCTTGGTCGTCTGTTCCTTACCGAAGGCTACCTCATTATCCCGCTGGTATTCCTTGTTGTCGTTCTTGCCATCAGCTGGAAGACCACTGCTACCTGCGCCATGTATGCTTCCCTTGTTGCTATCATCGTTGGTATGGTCCACACCATGCTGCCCTGGTTCACTCTCAAAAAGAACGGCATTACCGGCGAAGCCAAGACCCAGCGCATTAAGGACGACTGCAAGGGTATGGCCAATGATTTCCTTGGCGCACTTGAATCCGGCGCAAAAAACACCATCAGCGTTGGTCTTGCCTGTGCTACTGCCGGTATCATCGCCGGTGTTGTTACCATGACCGGCATCGGTCAGATACTCATCACCGGTATCGTCAAGCTGGCTGGCAACTACACCATCGTTGGTCTGTTCCTTACCATGCTGGCCTGCATCATCCTCGGCATGGGCGTTCCTACCACTGCAAACTACGTCATCATGGCCACCACCTGTGCTCCCATTTTGACCAAGATGGGCATTGAACCCATTGCCGCTCACATGTTCGTATTCTATTTCGGCATCGTTGCCGATATCACTCCCCCTGTTGCTCTGGCTGCCTATGCCGGTGCCGCAATAGCAAAGTCGAACCCAATGAAAACGGGTCTGACGGCAACGAAGCTGGCGATAGCCGCCTTCGTTGTTCCCTACGTTTTTGCTCTCAGCCCCGCAATGCTGTTTGTCAACACCACCGCCATTGAAGTTGTCCAGATCACTCTGACCGCCCTTATCGGTATGTTTGCCATATCCATGGGTCTGATCGGCCACCTCGGCAAGAAGATCCTCTGGCCCTTGAGGCTTCTGTCTCTGGCAGCAGGTATCGCACTGATCGATCCCGCGCTTGTAACCGATATTATCGGTTTCTCCGTGATCGCAGTCATTGTTGTCATTCAGCTGTTGGCAGCAAAAAAAGAAAAAGCAAAACTTGCGTAAATGATTCAGCGAGCTGTTGAAAAGACGGTTCCAAATATGAAAACAAAGAGCGGCAAACGAATGAGTTTGCCGCTCTTTGTTTTATTCAAACTGGGAATAGTACATTTTAGCGTATGTACCGCCTTTGTCCAGCAGCTGGCGATGATTGCCCTGCTCTACCACCCTGCCATCGTCCATGACCAGTATCAGGTCAGCATTTTCAATGGTAGACAGGCGGTGAGCGATAACAAAGCATGTCCTTCCGTCCATCAGCGCATACATGGCATCCTGTATCTGACGTTCAGTTCTGGTATCCACGTTGGAGGTTGCTTCATCAAGGATGAGTATCTCAGAACGTGACATCATGGCTCTTGCAATAGTGATAAGCTGCTTTTGCCCCTTCGACAGATTTACACCATCGTCGGAGATCTCAGTATAATAGCCATTTGGCAGGCCTGAGATATATTCGTGGATACCGGCAGATCTTGCCGCTTCCATAACCGCTTCCAGTGTGGCGTCGTCTCTGCCATAGGCTATGTTTTCAAAAATGGTGCCTCCGAACAGCCACGTATCCTGCAGCACCATGGTGTAGCAGAGACGGAGACTTTTTCTGGTAAGCTTGGTGATATCCACACCGTCCAGCGTTATTCGTCCTTTGGATGCGTCATAGAACCTCATAAGGAGATTTATAAGCGTTGTCTTGCCCGCACCCGTATGACCTACGATCGCCACCAGCTGCCCGGGCTTGACAGATACGTTCATATCGTGAAGTATCTCACGGCTTTCATTGTAGCTGAAGCTGAGACTCTCCACCTCAACGCTGCCCTTAACATCGGTTATCTCTACAGCATCGGGGTCGTCTTCCTTTTCGGGCGCTTCATCAATAACCGCAAACACACGCTCCGCAGCTGCCAGAGCCGACTGTATCTCGCTTATGATATTTGCCAGTTCGTTTATGGGACCTGAAAACTTTCTTGAATACAGGATAAATGACGATACACTGCCAAGGGAAATGGTTCCAAACAGATACAGCAGCGCACCCACGGTGGAAATGAGTGTCAGGCTAAGGTTATTGATAAAGTTGACACATGGACCTATCATAGAGCCATAATACTCTGCTTTGTAATAGGCATCCACAGATTCGGTATTTTTTGCAGCAAACCTGCCGAGCATCACATCTTCTCTGCCATAAGCCTTTATAGTTTTCTGACCGGAGATAAGCTCCTCTGCCATACCGTTAAGTTCGCCCAGCTTCTTTGACCGGGTACGGAACAGCGGCTTTATGTACTTTACTCTGGAAGACGTAAATATAAAGGTTATGGGAAGTGTTACAAGGAACACCACCAGCATTGACGGTGCCAGATAAAGCATACTGCAAAACGCGCCGATAACGGTTATAACAGTGGTGCATACCTGAATTACATCGGTGGACAGCGATGAGTTCACTGTATCGATATCGTAGGATATGCGGCTTATCAGATCACCTGCCTGTCGTGTATCGAAATAGCTTACCGGAAGGTCAAGAAGCTTGTCAAACACTTCCTTACGCATTCGGAAAACTACCTTTTGCGTCAGGTTTATTACCACCACGTTCATGAAATATGTCAGCAGCGCTGATGCCGCATAACACAGGATCATCAATACGCAATAGAAAATGACTTTCTCCATAATTACGCTTCCGGGTCCCGGCTCGATAGCGTCTATGGCGTAACCGGTAAGCATGGGACCGATAAGTGCCAGCACATTGCTCATAACAGTCAGAACGATGGCGGATATCAGGAGAAATTTGTATCGTCCAAGATAAGTTACAAGGCGGAGGATGGTTTTTTTGTTCCAGTTTTTCATGATACCATCGCCTCCCCCATCTGGATCTCATTTATTTCGGCATACATGGGACATGTCTGAAGCAGCTGTTCATGGGTGCCGCTGCCGATTATCCTGCCTTCATCCATAACGAGTATCAGTCCCGCTGAGCTGATGGAGCTTATACGCTGGGCAATGATTATGGTAGTCATCTCACCTTTGCGGGAAGCTATCTCACGGCGAAGCTCAGCATCTGTCTTGTAGTCCAGAGCGCTGGAGCTGTCATCCAGTATCAATATCTCAGGGTTGCCTGCCAACGCTCTGGCAATGAGCATACGCTGCTTCTGTCCACCGGAGAAGTTGTTTCCTTTGGCTGCCAGCTCCGCGTCGAAGCCCTCGTCCAGTGCTGATATAAATTCCATGGCTCTTGCCCATGTGGCAGCTTTTTCGATGTCTTCATCGGATATCTCACGACCAAAGGCGATGTTCTCCCTGATGGGACCGGACATCAGAAAGTCGTTCTGGAACACCACGCCGAACATACTCTTCAACCGCTGAGGTTCTATTCCTCTTACATCCTCACCACTGATGCGAATGCATCCGCTGCCAACATCGTAAAAACGCATCAGCAGGCTGATAAGGGTAGATTTGCCGCAGCCGGTTTTGCCGATAATACCAAGCGTCTCTCCCTTTTTGAGACTGAAGCTGATATCGGATACAGCGGGCATCTGACCGTCATAAGAGAAGCTTACATCTTCAAAGTCTATATGGCTTTCGGTCTGCCTGACATCAGGCTCAGCAATAAACATCTCGTCCGTGCAGTCCAGCACCTCGCAAATTCTGCGGGCAGATGCACAGCCTTTGGAGAAGTTGGTAAACATTCTGTTTATCATCATCAGAGAATTGGATATTATAGTAAAATAAGATGTGAACGCCACTATCTTACCCACCTGACTGACGCCCATGTTAACTCGTATTGCGCCTGCAAGCACGATAAGTGTCAGCGCGCCATAAAGCACGATATTCATTCCGGGGCTCATAACAGCCATGGTAATGCCGGCCATCTTCTCACGCTTGACAAGCTCTCCGTTTGTTTTGTCAAAGCGGCTCTTTTCATATTCTGTACGCGACAAGGCTTTGATAACACGAATGCCCGAATAGTTTTCGCGTACAGTGCGGACCAGATCATCCGTAGCTTCCTGCTGCTTTGTGTAAAGAGGAATCCCCTTTTTTGAAACCAGTATCAAAATGGCAGCCACCAAAGGCAGAGCTGCCACCATGATAAGTGCCAATACCGGCTCCATTATCAGGGTTATGCACACGCTGCCTATAAGCAGGATAGGCGCGCGAACGCCAAGTCTCTGCATCATGCCGGTCATATGGTGTACATTATATGTGTCGGAAGTCAGGCGGGAAATAAGTGACGGTATGGAAAATTCGTCGGTCTTTCTGGCAGAAAGGGACAACGTTTTGTTGAACAGATCGTATCTTATCCGCTCGGTGCTGTCTCTTGCGACCTTTGAAGCCATTCGGTTGGCAACAATATTCGTTGTTACCGCAGCGACCGCGCAAAGAAGCATCATTATACCCCAGAACACTATCGCTCCAACACTTTTTAGAGGTACAACATCGTCTATCATGTACGACAGTATCCATGGCAGGCACAGATCCATAATGGTACCAATGAATTTGATTATAAGACCTACCGCAATTCGCCCTTTATAGGGAGTTATGTAGCTAAAATATGTTTTCAAAGGCAGCACCCTTCCTTTCTGTATATATTCACCTTATTATTATACACCATTTGCACAAATTTTTCATTATTTACTTTTTCTTTACAACTGCATGATTAACAATCGTTTTTATTTGTGATAGAATACTATTAACATCAAATTAGGTGGTGAGATTTTGCTTACCCGAAGAGAACGAGGTACTTTGTACCTCAGGCTGGGACTCAGGCTCGTACTGTTTGTTATAGCGGTCTGCGCTGTAGCGCTGCTGTTCCGTCCTGCAATGAGTTTGCTTGGTCCCTTCGCATTTGCTCTTATAATAGCATGGCTGCTGAACCCCATTATCCGCGGACTCAACAGAAAGCTGGCAACTTCCCGTCGTTTTCTTGCGTTCATGGTAGTGTTCCTGCTGCTGGCTATCGTTGCGTCGCTGCTGGTACTGCTTGTATACCGTGTCTGTGTGGAACTGGTAGACCTGGCAAAAAACTGGCAGGTCCTGTGGGAAAACCTGCAGCCTACACTGGCAGTTGTGGAACGCTTTTTTTATAACGTCAGAGATTATTTGCCGGATGCTGTCAATCAAGCTTTCGACGATCTTGGCGAGACTCTTTCCACATGGATCAAGACTACTCTGGAAGCCTACTCTGAACCTGTTATTTCCGCCGCCGGTGACGTTGCGTCAAGTGTTGTCAGCGGACTTGTATCATTCATCGTCTTCATTGCTGCTGCATATTTTGTTTCGGCAGACTATCCCCGTATCCGTTGGAAGTTCCGCCAGCATTTCGGCGGCAACAGCAAATTTGTCAAAACGCTTCAGGAAGCAGCAGGTTCTGCTCTTGGCGGATATCTCAAAGCTCAGATAATTCTGTCCGGCACCGTTGCGATAATTGTTTTCCTCGCTCTTATAATCTGGCGTCAAAACTACGCTCTGGTCATTTCTCTGGTGACCGGTCTTATCGACTTCATTCCTTTCTTCGGCAGCGGTATAATCCTTATACCATGGGCTGTTATCACCCTCATAACAGGCAATATCACAAAAGGTATTTTCCTGCTGGCGCTTTCCTTTGTGTGTTTCCTGTTCCGTAAGCTGGCCGAGCCCAAGATAGTGGGCAGCCACACCGGTCTGTCTCCTTTGATGTCTCTTATCAGCATTTACGTTGGTATGCAGGTAGCCGGAGTTGCCGGCATGATATTTATGCCCGTGGTATTTATGGTCATGATCACCATGTACAATGTGGGCACCTTTGACAATTGCCTGATGGACATCAAAACCGCTGTTATGGACATCCGCAAACTGCTCACTATTCCCGAAAGCGAAAGGGCTTTATTCGAAAAGAAAAATGACTAATATAAAAGTGACTGCCAAATAAG
>CAZIPP010000012.1:0-25664 GCA_964541215.1 uncultured Oscillospiraceae bacterium | reverse complement strand
AGACCGCTGCAAAATACACGACGTATTTTGCAGCGGTTTGTTTTATTATTGTTTATTTAGATTTTCTCTACACCAAGTTCGACATTGTCACCTGCCAGTTCCCAGCTCTTGACAAAGCCTTTGACTTCGCCATAGTTGATGCTGTCTGCCAGCAGATCCTTCTTCATGGTGTCAACGCTTCCGGATATGAGCTCGCGGGTGGCGTCGCCGCAGTTGACGTAGATATTGATGCGGTCGGTAACGTTGAATCCGGCGTCCTTACGCATGGTCTGCAGACGGCGGATAAGCTCACGCAGGTTGCCTTCCTTAATCAGTTCGTCGGTCAGAGCGGTGTCAAGTGCGATAGCGAAGCGGCTGTCGCTCTTGGCTGCAAAGCCTTCGACCTTGGAGGTCTCGATAAGAACATCGTCCATAGCAAGTTCAATATCTCCGCCTTCGCAGTGGAGGACAAGCTTGCCGGTTTCGTTAAGTTCTGCCATAGCCTTGGAGCCGTCCAGCTCGCCGAGAGCCTTTCTGATCTCGTTAAGACGCTTGCCGTACTTGGGACCGAGTGTCTTCAGCTGAGGCTTAAAGATATAAGAACTGAAACGGGACATGTCAGTCAGGAATTCAACGTTCTTGACATTCAGCTCATTTTCGATGATCTCGATAAAGAAGGTGTCGAGTTCGATACCGGTATTGACATACATCTTGCTCAGAGGCTGACGGTTGTTGACCTTGGCTTCGTTTCTTGCGGCACGACCAAGCACAACGATATCGTTGGCAGCGTCCATCATAGCTTCGAGGTTCTTGTTGACAAGCTTATCGTCGCATACGGGGAAGTCGCACAGGTGGATGCTTTCGGGAGCTGTGTCGTCAAGCTTTCTTACAAGGTTCTGATAGATGTCCTCGGTAAGGAAGGGGATCATGGGAGCAGCGCACTTGCACAGAGTAACAAGAGCAGTATACAAAGTCATGAAAGCGTTGATGGTATCCTGAGTCAGCTCGGTTTCCCAGAAACGTTCACGGTTGCAACGGACGTACCAGTTGGAGAGCTCGTCAACAAATGTTGCGAGAACCTTGGCGGTTTCGGGGATGCGGTAATTTGACATGTTCTCATCGACTTCGGCGATAAGAGTATTGGTCTTTGAAAGCAGCCACTTGTCAAATACGGGCAGCTTATCGTAATCCAGGGTGTACTTTGTGGCATCGAAACCGCTGATGTTGGCGTACATTACATAGAATGCATAGGTATTCCACAGAGTACCCATGAACTTGCGCTGACCTTCGGTAACAGCATCGGAATGGAAACGGTTGGGAAGCCAGGGAGCAGAGTTTTCATAGAAATACCAGCGGATAGCATCGGCGCCGTGTTCTTCCAGAGCGTCAAATGGGTCAACAGCGTTGCCCTTGGACTTGGACATCTTTTGACCGTCCTTGTCCTGAACGTGACCAAGAACGATAACATTTTTATAGGGGGATTTATTGAACAGCAGGGTGGAAACAGCCAGCAGAGAATAGAACCAGCCACGGGTCTGGTCAACTGCCTCGGAGATAAAGTTGGCAGGGAAGTTCTCTTCGAACATTTCCTTGTTCTCAAACGGATAATGCCACTGGGCAAAGGGCATTGCGCCGGAATCGTACCAGCAGTCGATAACTTCTTCAACACGATGCATTTCTCCGCCGCACTTGGGGCACTTGATGGTAACGGCATCGATGAACGGGCGGTGCAGTTCAATATCATCGGGACAATTGTCGGACATTTCTTTCAGCTCGGCGATAGAGCCTATTGCATGCTGGTGACCGCACTTACACTCCCATACGGGAAGGGGAGTGCCCCAGTAACGGTTGCGGCTGATGCCCCAGTCCTGAACGTTTTCAAGCCAGTCGCCGAAACGACCCTTGCCGATGGATTCGGGTATCCAGTTAACGGTGTTGTTGTTGGCTATAAGATCTTCACGAACAGCGGTCATTTTGATAAACCAGCTGTCACGTGCGTAGTAGATAAGGGGAGTGTCGCAGCGCCAGCAATGAGGATAGCTGTGCTCAAACTTCAGACGCTTAAACAGCAGACCTGCCTGATCAAGATCTTCCATGATCTGCTTGTCGGCAGTTTTGCAGAATACACCCGCCCAAGGAGTGTTTTCGGTCATCTCGCCTTTTCCGTTGACGTTCTGAACAAATCCAACACCATAGCGGTTGCAGACGCGGTTGTCGTCTTCGCCAAAAGCGGGGGCGTTGTGAACGATACCGGTACCGTCGGAAATGGTGACATAGGGGTCGTTCATAACGATAAATGCTTTGCCGGACTTGGGCTTGCAGCAGTCAAACAGAGGCTCATACTCTGCGTATTCCATTTCGCTGCCCTTGAAGCGGCTGATGATCTCCCATTCGCCTTCGCCAAGAACGCTCTCCACAAGAGCTTCTGCCATAATGAGAACTTCGTCGTTGTAACGAACACGGACATAATCGATGTCGGCGCCCATACACAGAGCAACGTTGGAGGGCAGGGTCCAGGGAGTGGTGGTCCATGCAAGAATTGAAGCGTTGTCGGGATCGTCTTTCAGCTTGAACCGAACAGTACAGGAAACTTCCTTGACATCCTTGTAACCCTGAGCCACTTCGTGAGACGACAGAGGAGTTCCGCAGCGGGGGCAATAAGGAACGATCTTGTAGCCCTTGTAGAGAAGTCCGCGATCCCAGATCTTTTTGAGACTCCACCAGATGGATTCAATATATTCGTTGTGGTAAGTGACATAGGGGTTGTCCATGTCTGCCCAGAAACCAACGGTGAAGGAGAAGTCTTCCCACATACCCTTATATTTCCAGACGCTTTCCTTACACTGGGCGATAAAGGGTTCCAGACCGTACTGCTCGATCTGTTCTTTACCATCGATACCCAACATTTTTTCAACTTCCAGCTCAACGGGCAGACCGTGAGTATCCCAACCGGCTTTACGAATAACCTTGTTGCCCTTCATGGTCTGATAACGGGGGATAAGGTCTTTGATAACTCGAGTCAGAACGTGACCGATATGGGGCTTGCCGTTTGCTGTGGGAGGACCGTCATAGAAGGAGTATACGGGACAGCCTTCGCGGACAGCCATGCTTTTTTCAAAAATCTTGTTGTCTTTCCAGAATTTCTCAACCAGCTTCTCGCGCTGCTTGAAATTCAAGGTTGCGGAAACTTCTTCGTGCATGAAATAACCTCCAAATTAAAAAGCCTTCGTCCCGCAAAAGGACGAAGGCATAATACTTCGTTAAACCACCTTACTGCATACAGACATATGAGGCCGCTGTAACGGGAGGCACCCGTCGTTCCTTACTTGCCTGCGCGTTCGGGAACGAAGCTCAGAAGTGATATTCAGACTGCCTGAACCTGCCGGACTTCCACCGTCTCCGGCTCGCTGATAGGACAAATGCAGACTTACTTGTCTTCGTCATTGCTTTTTAATATAAACATTAACTTATAAATACTAACAAAATAATCAAATATTGTCAAGACCTGAGTAGACTTCGGGACAAACTTCAAATATTTTTTTCTGAAGAGCTTTAAGATCAAAAAAGGTATCCGGTTTTTTCGTTTCGTCGCGAAGCAATGCTGCGGGATGATACATGGCCATCATGTGCAGACTGCTGCGTTCAAACCATGTGCCGTGCTGACGGGTAATGGCAAACTCGCTGTCGATTATTCGTTTTGCAGCTATTCTGCCGAGACAAACAATGATTTTTGGATTGATAAGCTTTACCTGCTTACGAAGCCAGCCTATACAAGCATCCTGCTCTACAGCGAGAGGGTCACGGTTTCCGGGGGGACGGCATTTTATGATGTTGGCTATATATACCTGAGAACGGTCGAGGTCGATTATGGACAGCATATCGTCCAGCAGTTTTCCGGCTGCACCAACAAATGGGATGCCCTGAAGGTCTTCCTGCTGACCGGGACCTTCACCGATAAACATGACTTTCGCAGATGTATTACCGACTCCGAAAACAAGGTTTGTACGAGTTTCGCAAAGAGAACATTTTCTGCATTGCAGGTTTTCTTCATAAAGTTTTTCCCAGGTCATGAACTCGCCTCCCTATCGTACGGGTTTGTTACCAACGATTATATCATAACCGTTTTCACCAGTAAAGCTTGGACGGCATAAATTGTGAGCAAAGGGGAGATTTGTTTGAATTACTATTTCATAACATTCAGGTCGATAACCGGTGCTCAGAAAGCAGTTAAAATACTAGAAAAGGCCGGTATTGGAAATTCAATGCAGAGAACGCCTAAAAATATGGTCACTGAAGGCTGTGGATATGCAGTAAGAGTCCGAGAAGATAAATCTGCTGCGGCAATAAAGCTCTTAAAATCCGCAGGGATTAACTATGGGAAACTGTTTGTGTCATCCGATGGAAGCTATAATGAGGTGATTGGGTGAGAACGATATACCTTGACAGCGCAGCAACTACTTTGCTGAAACCTCCCGCTGTATCCAAAGCAGTCAGAAAAGCCATAGGCAGATTTGCAAGTCCCGGTCGGGGCGGTTACGCACAAAGTGTGGAAGCGTCAAATGTGGTTTTTGAGTGCCGTCAGCGTGCAGCCGAAATTTTCGGTGTGGCTGAGCCTGAAAATGTGATTTTTACTATGAATGCCACTCATGGGCTGAATATCGCCATAAAGTCTCTGTGCTTACCGGGAGATAAAGTAGTTGTTTCAGGATATGAACACAATGCGGTAATGCGTCCATTGTATGCAATCGGAGCTGATGTGGTGGTTGCAGACAGTCCGTTGTTTGATAAACAGTCCGCAGTAAAAGCATTTGAAGAAAAAATGGACGAGGATACGAAAGCTGTCATATGCACTCATGTTTCCAATGTATTTGGGTATGAACTGCCGATATATGAAATAGCAAAGCTATGCCAAAGCCGCAGAATACCGCTGATCATTGACGCTTCCCAGTCTGCCGGTACCCACTCGATAAGTGCCAAGCAGCTGAAGTCCGCTTTTATCGCCATGCCCGGACATAAAGGTCTGTATGGTCCCCAGGGCACCGGGCTTCTTATATGCTCTGGAGAAGTAAAAACTCTGATAGAAGGCGGTACCGGCAGCGAATCCAGAAAATATGCCATGCCGAATTTTCTGCCGGACAGACTTGAGGTGGGAACCCATAATGTAGCCGGTATTGCTGGATTAAATGAAGGGTTAAAGTTTGTAGAAAAGCACACTGTTTCTGCTATACTGGATCATGAGAAGGAGCTGATTTCGTATATTGTTTCAAAGCTGGAGGGAAACGGTACCGTAAAGCTGTTCTCGGCAGAAGTTCCGGAGTCAGGAGTGCTGTCTATGTGCTTTGAAAGTATTGACTGCGAAACCGCTGCTCAGATGATGGCAGAACAAGGTATAGCTGTAAGAGCCGGGCTGCATTGTGCTCCGCTTGCCCATAAAACAGCAGGTACGATAGAGCAGGGAACGGTGAGGATAAGTGTGTCGGCAATGACGCCCAAAAGGGAAGCTGATGTGTTTATACGCTTTGTGAACAAATTATAAACCTTATGAAAGTGGTCAAATACAGGTGTTGTTTGTCTTGCCAAAAACGATAAAATAATATATAATAAAGTGATTATACAGATTGAAAGGAGAACAGTTTGTGGAATATCTCTCCTCGATAAAAGATAACGCCGAACAGCTTATTGGCATGATGATGTGGCAGGACTATGTGGATATCCTGCTTGTGACCTTTATTATATATCAAGTTGCGATACGTATCCGTTCTTCAAGCGCTTCCCGGGTAATAAAAGCAATTCTGTTTTTCCTTGTTCTCAGCTGGATCACAGAGCGGCTGCAGCTGAATGTTATCAGTTGGGTTATAGAGAATACTCTGGATATAGGCCTTTTGGCTTTGATAATCGTGTTTCAGCCGGAGCTGCGGCGTGCGCTTGAACACGTTGGCAGCGGCGGATTCAAATTCCTGTTTGGCTCGGGAGATATGGGCGATGAAACCACCGCCAGCATTATGCGGGTGGTCACTGCCTGTGCTGAAATGTCCCGTGAAAAAGTTGGCGCTCTTATTGTATTTGAAAAAGAAATGAAGCTTGATGACTATTTTAAGAGCGGTACTGTTATCAACGCTGAGGTCTCGGCGGAATTACTTAGAAACATTTTCTTTCCCAAAGCAGCACTTCATGACGGTGCGGTGATAATTTCAGATAATCGTATTGAAGCTGCCGGATGCGTATTGCCACTGACAAGCAATACGCACCTGAGCCGGGATCTTGGCACTCGTCACAGAGCTGCAATAGGTATGAGCGAAAGCTCTGATGCTCTGGTGGTCATAGTTTCTGAGGAGACCGGTACTATCTCCGTAGCCTCCGGAGGAATGCTCAAGCGTCATCTTGCACCGGAAACTTTGGAAAAACTGCTTAGAGCTGAGCTGATAGGCAGTGAAGATTCCAATAAGGATAAATTCAACCTTAAAAAGCGCTTCAAGGTGAAAAACGATGAATCAAAATAAAAAACAAAGCAAAGCTTTTTTAATGCTGGCTTCCTTGCTCGCATCGATCTGCCTTTGGGTATATGTGTTTACTACTGTAAACTACATGGGTGAAAGTGAACTGAGGAACATCCCCATTACCTTTGTGGGTGAAGAGGAAATGCTTTCAGACTACGATCTGATCATTTCCGAAGGCGCGGATTCTACTGTGAGTCTCACGCTTTATGGCAGACGTTCTGTTCTTGGGAAGATCAACAAAAGCAATATTACTGCTCAGGTTGATCTCGGCACAGTAAAACGTTCGGGAGAGAATCTTGCATTGTCCTATGAGATCATTTATCCGGATGGTGTTGACGAGGAAGATGTCACTATAACTTATCGAGATTCCTACTATGTTTATCTGAACGTTCAGCAGCTTGAAACCAAGAATGTTGAAGTCCGCGGCGTACTGGATGTTGACTGCGAGGTCGCGGAAGGTTATGTTGCGAAGGCATTCTCCTTCCAACCGGAGACTATAGATATCATGGGAACGTCTGATAAGCTTGCGCTTATCTCACATGCGCTTGTAACTGTCAACAGAACCAATATCGACAAGACGATCACAGACGACTATCAGGTACAGCTTGTGACTTATGAGGGCGAGATCATAAAGGATGAAAGTATTACGCTCATGACCGACGTTGTAACTGCAACGCTGCCTATCGCAAAGACCAAAGATGTACCTCTTGTTATTGAGATCATTGAAGGCGGCGGAGCTACGGGTGCTAATCTGATACGAAATATCGATCCTGCGTCTATTACCATTTCCGGCGATGCTGAGATCGTGGATGGTGTAAGTCAGATCATTCTTGGAACGATAGACCTGAACACCATTACTTCCGCTGAAACTTTTGTATTCCCCATAACAATACCGAACGAAGCCGATAATCTCAGCGGTGTCGATACTGCTACGGTTACTGTTCGGCTCAGCGGGCTTGAAACAAAGAATGTCACAGCTACTCAAATTGAGTTCATCAATGTTCCTGCCAACTATAAGCCCACTGCGCTTACTCAGACTGTAAGTGTGACTGTCCGTGCTTCGGAAAGCTCAGTTGAGAATATCACATATAAGAACCTTCGTCTTGTTGCAAACCTTCAGGATTACAGTGGAGCGGGCAGATATGAAGTTCCGGTCAAGGTGTATATTGATGGATATGAAGATGCCGGTGTGTTGGGCGAGTACAGTATAATCGTAGACATTTCTGCAATTGTGGACAGTGATGCTGAAGATGATGAAGAAGCATCCACCCAATCCAACGGTGTTGTGATCGTGGGCAATTAACCTTAGAGCGAAAGGACAACACTCAATGCGCCAATCAGTTACTGTTAAGGAAATAAAAAGCAATGGTAACGCTGTTGTTGAAATGCAGCGTATGACTGCTTGTGGTCACAGCTGTGAAGGCTGTGAAGGATGCGGAGCACCGAATGTGATTCTGTCTGTGGAAGCAAATAACAGACTTGGAGCGCAAAAAGGCGATCAAGTGATTGTTGAAAGCTCTAATAAGACCCTGTATAAAGCTGCTTTTATGGTTTACCTCTTGCCAATAATTCTGTTTTTTGTGTTCTATGCTATCGGTGAGAGCCTTGCGGAAATCGGAACCGTATTGGGAATTGCAGGGTTCTTTGTCGGTATTGGATTTGCAATACTTTTTAACAGGAGATTTGCAAAAAAGGGTGGAGCCGGTTTCGATATCGTAGCCATTGAAGGAAGATACTGATGTTTGGATATATCAGACCGCTTAAAGGCGAGTTGAAGGTCAGTCAGTTTGAGCGTTATAAAGCAATATATTGCGGACTATGCAAAAGCCTTGGCGAAAATTTTGGCTTGGCGGCAAGATTTACAGTAAGCTACGACTTAACTTTTCTTGCTGCGCTGCTTATGTCGGATGAAGACGGTAAGCTGGTAAAAGGCAGATGCCCCGGATGCTGTGTTAAGAAAAAAGCCATGTTTGATGATAATGCGGCATTAAAAGAAGCTGCTGTAAAAAGCGTGATCCTTACATGGTTTTCCATCAAGGACAAGCAGGCAGATGGCGGCATTGGCGCAAAAATAATTTGGGGTGGGGTCAGCCTGTTGTTCAGGTCTGCGATAAAAAAAGCCAGAAAGATGGACGAAAGGTTTTACCTTATTGCAGAAGAAAAAACACATCAGCTGTCAGAACTTGAAAGAGAACGATGCGCGTCTATAGACAGAACAGCAGATACCTTTGCGTCTTTGCTTGAAAGTGCTATACCTCAGAGCTTACCGGATAGTGTAAAACGTCCGATGCAGCTTCTTATGTACAATGTCGGAAGGTATATCTACATCACGGATGCTGTTGATGACTACAGAAACGACAGAAAAAACGGTACATTCAATGCTGTTGCAGCGAGATATGAATTAGCGTTGGACAGGATACCCGAAGATGTTTTCCGGCAGCTTGATGTGCTGATGGAAAATTGTATTGATATGTGCTCGTCAGCCGCTGTTTTGCTGGAGCAGAACAAAAACGAGCCAATAATTTCAAACATTATCTATTTCGGTATGCCTGCCGTTTGGCAGAGCGTTAAAGCCGGAACCTTTAATAAACGTGCAAAACAGGAGAATTCTTAATGAGAGACCCTTATGAAGTTTTGGGTGTAAGCCCAAACGCATCTGAAGAGGAAGTAAAAAAGGCATATCGTGAGTTGGCACGAAAGTATCATCCGGACAAATATGTTGATAATCCGCTTGCTGATCTTGCACAGGAGAAGATGAAAGAGATCAATGAGGCTTATGATACTATTATTAAGGGAGGCGGAGCAAGAAACGCATCCTATGGTTCAGCCGGAGGAAATGCCGGAAGAAGCAACACCGGAGGTACAGCACAGTATGCAGCCATCCGATCGGCCATAAATGCCGGCAATCTTGCGTTTGCTGAGCAGCAATTGATGGCGGTGGCCAACAGAACTGCTGAATGGTATTTCCTGATGGGCAGTGTATATTATCGCAAAGGATGGGTCGATGAAGCCAGAAAGCACTTTGCTACAGCGTGCTCAATGGATCCGTCCAATATGGAATACCGTCAGGCATTGGCTCGGGTCCAAACAGGCGGACAGGCTTACCGCCCTGCCGGATACGGAGGAATGAGCAACTCCGGCAACTGTGACTGCTGTTCATCCCTCCTCTGTGCAGACTGCTGCTGCGAATGTATGGGCGGGGACCTGATACCCTGCTGCTGATATGAAAACTCGTACTATTTCGTTTATCGCAATTTGTTCTGCGCTATCACTGGTGATGCTCTATGCAGTTTCGGTGATGCCGACGATCAGAATCGCTCTTTGTGCTGCTGTTTCATTGGTTACTGCGGTGACAGTTATCCGTTGCGGCAAAAAGGCTGGAGCCATTCAGTTTGTTGTTTCAGCCATACTTGCGTTTTTATTGCTGCCTGAAAAGGGAGTAGCAGTTGTATATGCCTTATTTGTTGGTCATTATGCTGTATGCAAAAGCGTGATAGAAGGGCTGAACAGACTTTGGCTTGAATGGGTGCTGAAAATAACACTTTTTAATATCTGCGCAGCAGCAGGTTATTTTCTTATGACTTGGCTCACAGCCGTGGAATTACCTGTTGCTTTGCCGATACTGTTTGTTATTGGCAATATTGTGTTTATAATTTATGATATTGCACTTACCGTGCTTATCGATTTTATTGTTAAAAGGATAAGAATCATATAAGGGAAGTAGATTATTTTGATTATTAGTATGACCGGTTACGGCAGAGCCGTTGCCAAGCTGTCTGAAAGAGAGATAACTGTTGAGGTCAAATCTGTCAATAACAGATATCTCGACTGTAATGTTAAACTGCCAAGGCTTTTTTCATTTGCGGAAGAGGCAGTAAAGGCAAAAGTTCAATCCATGGTATCACGCGGCAAAGTAGACGTATATATTACTGTTGCTGTTACCGATGGTTCCGATGTTAAGATATCCCTCAACACTCCTGTTTTTGAAGGTTATCTTGCAGTAATGCGCCAGATGACCGAACAGTATGGTGTAAAAGATGATATTTCCGTATCGACAATGGCTCGACTGAGCGACGTATTTGTTGTTGAAAAGCAGCAGGCTGACGCTGATGCGGTGACTGCTGACATTGTTTCTGTTGTTGAGACAGCTCTTGAAGCGTTTAATGAGATGCGAGCGAGAGAAGGCAATGCTCTGCGTGCCGATATTGAATCGAGAGCAAAGACCATCGAAAATATCGTATCTCAGATAGAGGAAAGGTCTCCCGAGACTGTGGCTGCTTACCGTACCCGTCTTGAACAAAAACTCAAAGAAGTTCTTGAAAACAGAAGTTTGGACGAGAGCAGGATAATCACAGAAGCAGCCGTGTTTGCTGACAAGATAGCTGTTGACGAAGAAACCGTCCGTCTGAGAAGTCATTTGGATCAGTTGGAAAATATGATGAATACAGGCAGCCCTATTGGCAGAAAGCTGGACTTTTTGATGCAGGAGCTGAACCGTGAAGCAAATACTATCAGTTCCAAATGCTCAGATGCGTCTGTTGCCATGCTTGCGGTTGACCTTAAGGCTGAGCTTGAAAAAATAAGAGAGCAGATACAAAATATTGAATAAGGAGGGACGGCGCATGAGATTTATCAATATTGGTTTTGGCAATATGGTCTCAGCTGACCGGATCCTGTCCATAGTCAGCCCGGAATCTGCTCCGATAAAGAGAATGATACAGGAGTCCAGAGACAGAGGAATGCTGGTAGATGCAACCTATGGCAGAAGGACAAGAGCTGTTATTTTGATGGATACAGACCATGTAATTCTGTCTCCCGTGTCACCGGAGACTGTTGCAAACAGATTGAGTGAGGAGGCTGATGACCAGTGAGCGGAAGACTTATCGTTATTTCCGGACCTTCCGGAGTTGGTAAAGGCACTGTTGCATCAGCACTGGAAGCTGCTGATCCAAATATTCGTATTTCTGTTTCCGCAACCACCAGGAAACCCAGAGTGGGCGATGTCCATGGAGTAAACTATTTCTTTCTGTCCAAGGAAGAATTTGAACAGATGGTCAGTGCGGATGAGTTCCTGGAATATGCCGAGTATGTAAATAACTGTTATGGAACACCCAGAAAGCCTGTTGTTGAAAAACTCGAACAGGGCGTAAATGTCATCCTTGAAATAGATGTCAAGGGAGCTTTTCAGGTTAGAGAAAAGTATCCTGAAGCATTGCTGATATTCCTTACCGCACCACTGGAAACGCTGGTGCAGAGAATAGAAGGAAGACAGAAAATGGAAAAGGACGAGTTGGACAAGCGGCTCGCTACAGCAAACTGGGAATTTTTGCAGGCCGATAAATTTGACCATGTTATTGAAAACAATGACCTTGACGAGACAGTCAATAAGGTTAGAAATATTTTGAACGTAATGTAAGGAAGGATTGAATACCATGCTTTACCCCCCTATGAGTGATCTTCTTGAAAACATCAACAGCCGATATCTTCTTGTAAATGTTATCGCACGCCGTGCACGTCAGGTTTCTATTGAAGCCGAAAAGCTTGGAGAGCCTCTTACTGAAAAGCCTGTAAGCATTGCAATTGGCGAGATCGCTGAAGGTAAGCTTACTGCTTCTGTTAAGTCTCAGAGCGAAGATGAAGAAGGCGTTGAACTTCTTGATGAAGAGCAGGAGATAGAATAAGATGCCGTTAGTGGCTCGCGTTGCCGTTTCTTCGGCGACATATGCCATAGACAAGCCATATGAGTACCTTGTGCCTCTTGAATTAAAAGATTCGGCGACCGCGGGATGCCGTGTGCTTGTTCCTTTTGGAAGCGGCAACAAAATGTCTGAAGCGATGATCCTGTCGGTGACCAATGTCGAAGAGGACAAACAGCTTAAGTCTGTTGCAAAGGTACTTGATGAAAGTCCGGTGTTGGATGAATCCGGATTAAAGCTGGCGCTCTGGCTTCGGCAGAGGTGTTTTTGCGCTCTGTTTGATGTGGTAAAGGCGATGCTTCCTTCAGGACTTCTGTATAAAACTCGTGACAGTGTATACATAGCTTCTGGAGTTGATCGTGAAAAGGCATATGAAGCTGCCGGAAAAAGTAAAAAACAGGCTGCTGTGCTTGATGTCCTGTTTGCCAATGGCGGTGAATGCGCTTCTGATGCATTGCTTGCGGCGTTTGAAGGAAAATTTCCTTCTGATGCTGTGAAGGAACTGGCAAAGAAAGAGATAATTCTGACCGAAACAAGTGCTTATCGTATAACTGCGGATAAGACCTCGGACATAGTATCGCTTGAGATCTCGCCTGAAGAAGCAATGGTATATGCCAATTCCAAGAGTAAGTCTGCGCCGCTTCAGGCATCCGTGCTTCGCACTCTTGCCGCTGTTGGTGAAGCCTCTGCAAAAGAGTTGTGCTATTTTACCGGTGCGTCAATGGTTACTGTCAGGAGCCTTATCAAAAAAGGTTTTCTTTCATCTCGACAAATCGAAGCTTTCAGAAGACCCGAAATAGAACCCGGTGATGTGAAAGATCGCCCTGTTCTAAACGGTGAGCAGCAGGAAGCTTACGATGGACTTAAGCAGTTAATGTATTCCGGCAAGCCCAATGTTGCATTGCTTTACGGAGTTACCGGCAGTGGTAAAACTCAGGTGTATATCAGTCTTATATACGATGCGTTAAGTAAAAATAAGACTGCTCTTGTTCTTGTGCCTGAAATTGCCCTTACACCACAGTTGATGAAGCTTTTTACTTCTCACTTCGGCGACTCTGTTGCTATACTTCACAGTTCGCTTCGGGCAACTGAGCGATATGACGAGTGGAAACGTATAAGAGCAGGAAAGGCAAGAGTTGTTATTGGAACAAGGTCAGCAGTATTTGCGCCTTTGAAAAATGCAGGTATTATCATAATTGATGAGGAGCACGAGCAGACATATAAATCTGAAGCGTCTCCCAGATACCATGCAAGAGATGTGGCGAAATACCGTTGTGTCAGCGACAACGCTTTGCTTGTCCTTGGTTCTGCTACGCCTTCTGTGGAATCCATGTACAGTGCAGTCAGCGGAACATATAGCCTGTTCAGACTGCAAAACCGATACAATCGTCAGCAAATGCCTCGTGTACTGATAGCGGATACAAAGAAAGAGTTTTCCTACGGCAACTTTGGTTCCGTGGGTTCTGTTTTGGCTGAAGAGATAGCGAAAAATCTGGATAGAGGAGAACAGACCATACTGTTTCTGAATCGTCGGGGAACAAGCAGGATCGTTTCGTGTGCAAAATGTGGATATGTTCCTGAGTGTGACCGATGCAGCGTAAAGATGACATATCATCAGGTGAACGGTAGATTGATGTGCCACTATTGCGGACGCTCTGTTCCAATTCCGGCAAACTGTCCGGAATGCGGTGGAGCTTTTCAGCTTGCAGGGTTTGGAACTCAGCATCTTGAAGAAGAACTGGAAGAACTGTTCCCCGGAATAAGGGTGATTCGCATGGATGCTGATACGGTATCTTCCACAAACAGCCACGAAAAGATACTAAGCAGGTTTGAAAAAGAAAAAATACCTGTTTTGATAGGAACTCAGATGGTGACCAAGGGATTGGATTTTGAAAACGTTACGCTTGTGGGTGTAATTGATGCTGATGTCGCGCTAAGTGCTTACAGTTTTCGGAGCAACGAAAGGACTTTTTCTCAGATAACTCAGGTTGTAGGCAGAGCAGGTCGCGGTGATAAAGAGGGAAGAGCTGTCATTCAGACTATGACTCCGCTCAACTCCGTTTTGAACCTTGCGTCTGTACAGGACTATGATAGCTTTTTCAATGAAGAGATCCAAAATCGTGAGCTTCTCAATGCACCGCCGTTTTCAGACCATATTGTCCTGACCTTTGCCGGCATGAATGAGAATAAGGTGGAAAACTCGGCGGTCGTTGCCAGAGATGTGTTGAGCAGGGCAATGTGCAGCGAAAACCTGGGTTGTGAAGTGATCGGCCCCGCACCTGCGCAGATCGCCAAAATAAACAACAGGTTCAGATATCGGCTCACTTTGGTGGGACGCAACGATAAAAAGCTCAGAAATATTATCGAGCAGTTTATTGTCCAGTACTCAAAGAACAGGATCAATAAAGGCGTTGCAATTTTTGCAGACGTTAATCCTTATGAATAATTCGAAAGGTAGATATAAATGGCGCTTAGAAATGTACTGAAAGAGGGCGACGAGAGTCTTCTGAAAAAATCCCGTCCCATAACCCAGTTCAACGACAGACTGTTTGAACTGTTGGACGATATGAAAGAGACTATGATGGCATCCAACGGTGTGGGTCTTGCCGCACCGCAGGTCGGAGTTCTTCGCCGTGTAGTTGTAGTGCTTGATACAGATACTGATGAGATCATTGAACTTATTAATCCCGAGATCCTTTCAGTTGAGGGTGAACAGGATGGTCCTGAAGGTTGTCTTAGTCTGCCCAATGTTTGGGGTCTTGTCAAACGTCCTGACCATGTTATCGTAAAAGCTCAGGATCGAAATGGAGACGAGTTTACTGTTGAAGGCTACGATCTTCTGGCCAGAGCATTTTGCCACGAGTGCGACCATCTTGATGGTATCCTGTTCAGAGAACATGTTTATCAGTTCCTTACTCAGGAAGAACTTGATGAGTACTATGCTCAAATGGAAGAAGAGTACGAAGACGAAGAGTTTGAAGAAGAAATGCCTGAAGATGGAGAAGAAGCATGAAGATAGTATTCATGGGAACGCCGGATTTCGCAGAAGTCTGCCTTCGCAGGCTTTATGAGGACGGTCACGAAATAGCCGCTGTTTACTCCAAACCTGATATGCCTAAAAATCGTGGCATGAAGATGCAGATGACCCCTGTAAAAGAATATGCTCTTGAAAAGGGGATCGAGGTAGTTCAGCCGACGTCTCTTAAAAATGGGGAAGTACAGGCACAGCTAAAAGCTTTTCATCCCGAACTTATTGTTGTTGTGGCATACGGTAAGATCCTTCCTAAAGAGATCCTTGATATGCCAAAGTATGGATGCGTCAATGTTCACGCTTCGATTTTGCCAAAATACAGAGGCTCTGCGCCTATCCAGTGGTCTGTCTTAAATGGAGACCGTGTAACCGGCGTTACCACAATGATGATGGGTGAAGGACTTGACACCGGCGATATCATAGAAACCCTGGAAACTGAAATAGGTGAAAATGAAACTTCTGAGCAGCTGTGGAACAGGATGGCAGAGCTTGGTGCTGAGCTCATATCAAAAACCGTTAAGGATTTTGAAAGCGGAAATATAAGCCTTACTCCTCAGAACGATGCCGATGCGACTCACGCGCCCATGCTTACAAAAGAACTTTCGCCCATAGACTGGAACAAATCTGCCGGAGAGATTCATAATCAGGTTCGCGGGCTTATACCTTGGCCTGTAGCTTCTGCTGAATTTTGCGGAAAACGTTTCAGGATTTTTGAAACGGCTGTTTCCGAAAAGACCACTGCTCATCCTGCCGGAAGTGTGATTGCTGCCGGCAAAGGCGGGTTGGAAATTGCCTGCGGAAACGGACAGGTCATTATCGTCAAGACTATTCAGGCTGACGGTGGTAAGAGAATGGCAGCTGCCGATTATCTGCGCGGTCATCCCAACGATTTTGAAGTAATTGAGTAATTAGGAGAAGAAGATGCCAAACCCACGGGAAACTGTCCTGAGCGCTCTTGTTGCCATGCGCCGTAACGGTGCATGGTCTGATGGCGTTTTAAAAGATTTGATAAAGAGAGACGGGCTTGACTCCCGTGATGCTGCTCTTGCTACAAGGATATGCGGAGGCGTTCTGCAAAACCTTCTGCTTTGCGATTTTTACATTTCGTCATTTTGCTCCACAAAGATCGATAAACTACAGCCTGTTATCAGGGACATCCTTAGAATTGGTGTTTACCAGATTGTTTTTATGGATCGCATTCCGCAGAGCGCGGCTGTAAATGAAGCGGTAAGCTCAGCAAAAAAACACGCAAATCCCAGAGCGGCAGGAATGGTAAACGGTGTGCTTCGCTCTTTGTGCCGAAGCATCGATCAGCTGCCTGAACCGAACCGGCAGGAATACATGTCGGTTAAGTACAGCCATCCTGAATGGCTGTGTGACGCATTGGCAGAGAGCGTTGGAAGAGATGAGCTGGAGCCTCTTTTGGCTGCCAATAATATTTCTCCTTTAACTGTTGCTCAGATAAATACAACAAAGTTTACACCGTCAGAAGCAAAAGAACTTCTTGCGGCTGATGGAGTCGAATTTCAACCTCATGGTTGGATGGAAAACTGCTTGCTGCTTAAAGATACCGGCAGCATAGAAGCACTGACAGCGTTCCAGGCAGGTGCAATAACGATTCAGGATGCAGCTGCAAAACTGGCAGTTGCGGTGTCCGGAGCTAAACCCGGTGATACAGTTATTGACGGCTGTGCAGCACCGGGAGGGAAATCCTTTGCCGCTGCAATTCAGATGAATGATAGTGGCAGGGTGCTGTCCTTTGATATTCACCAGCATAAGATCAAACTTATTTCAGCCGGTGCTGAACGATTGGGACTTGAATGTATTGAAGCCCGGATCGGTAATGGCAAACAGCCGGATGAAAAACTATATGCTATTGCCGATGTTGTGCTGGCGGATGTGCCATGCTCCGGTTTTGGTGTTATACGAAAAAAGCCCGAGATAAGATACAAGAAGCGTCAGGATGCAGAGAATATGCCTTCTGTTCAGCTTGATATATTGGCCGGACTTTCCGGGTGTGTAAAACCCGGTGGCGTTTTGCTCTATTCCACCTGTACTGTTTTAAAGCAGGAAAATGAGTATGTGGTCGATGCGTTCTTAAAAGATCATCCGGATTTCTCTGTTGAAGCCTTTAGGACCCCGGTGGGAACAGCAGAAAACGGTATGATGACCCTGCTTCCCCATCTGCATGATACCGATGGATTCTTTATCTGTAAGTTAAGGAAAAAAGTATGATCGACAAAATTGATATTAAGTCTTTAACTCTTGACGAACTGAAACTTGCTTTTGCCGAGATGGATCAACCAAAATACAGAGCAGGTCAGGTTTATAAATGGCTGCATGAAGCGGTTGAATCCTTTGATGAAATGAGCAACTTGCCGAAGCAGCTTCGCAGTGCGTTGGAAGAAAAGTATTATATAAATGTACCTGTTGCTGTCAGAAAGCAGGTATCAAAACTTGATGGCACTATAAAATATCTGTGGAAACTCAGAGACGATACCTATATAGAATCGGTTGTGATGAGTTATCACCACGGGAATACCATATGCATTTCGTCTCAGGTCGGATGCCGCATGGGGTGCGCATTCTGTGCGTCTACCCTCAACGGAAAAGTCAGAGACCTTGAGCCATCAGAAATGCTCGATCAGGTAATGTTTGGGCAGAAGGATTCGGGAAAAAAGATATCCAATATTGTGCTGATGGGCACCGGAGAACCGCTTGATAACTATGACAATGTTATGAAGTTTCTTTCCCTGGTAAATAGTTCTGAAGGTATGAACATCGGTATGCGGCATATTTCTCTTTCCACGTGCGGTCTTGCAGACAGAATTGACAAGCTGGCTGACCGTGATCTTCAGCTCACGCTGTCCGTATCTCTTCATGCTCCGAATGATGAGATCAGAAGCGCGATCATGCCTGTGAACAGAGGATTTAATGTGCAGCGCCTTATAGGCTCCTGCCGCAGCTACTTTGAAAAAACAGGCAGACGCATTTCTTTTGAATATGCAATGATAAAAGATGTGAATGACAGCATTGAAAATGCTGCTGAGCTTGTGGCTTTGCTCAAGGGAATGCCGTCTCACGTCAATCTGATACCGCTCAATAATGTGGATGAGAGTCCACTGAAACCAAGCGCTCCCGAAACAGTTAAAGCTTTTCAGCAATATCTGGAAAGCAAGGGTGTTACAGCGACTGTCAGACGAAGTCTTGGTGGAGACATCGATGCTGCGTGCGGACAGCTTCGAAGAAGACATGGCGCATAATGCGCTTTATTCGCAACTGCTTAGAAAGGATACTTTTGCTTTTGCAAAGTCATGGTGATCGGTATGAAAGCCTTTGGTATGACTGATAAAGGTCTGGTTCGCACTGAGAATCAGGATGCATACAGAATCGTTACGCTTTCGGATAATAGTGAATGCTGCGTTGTTTGTGATGGTATGGGCGGTCATAACGCCGGAAATGTAGCAAGCACTTTTGCGGTTGACGGTTTTGTTGAAGCTTTGGATGCAGAATTGATGAAGGGAACAGAACGTCATCTGGCGATAGAAAAGGCATGTCGCGCAGCAAATGAGATCGTTTTTGAAGCGGCTGCCAGAAACCCTCTGCTTTCCGGCATGGGTACGACTCTTGTCGCTGCTGTTGTATCTGATGACAATGTAATGGTTGCCAACATCGGAGACAGCCGAGCCTATCATATATACAAAGGCAATATTTATCAGATCACTTATGACCACTCTTTGGTTGCCGGGCTTATTGAAAAGGGTGAGATCACTCCCGAACAGGCAAAAACTCATCCCAGAAGGAATCTCATTACCAGAGCTCTTGGCACCGAGGAAACTGTTATCTGCGACATTTTTGAGATAGACCCGTATCTTGGCGGGTTTATCGTGCTGTGTTCTGACGGACTTTCAAATCTCATTGCAGATCAGGAGATCCGCCAGCTGATCAAAGGTGCCGATGAAGTTAGCTGCAGAGCGCTCATGGATCTTACATTTGAACGCGGCGCAACAGATAACGTTACCATACTTATTATAGAACTGTAACCCGAAAGGGGGGAATCCAATGGACAAATATACAGGAATGCTGCTTGACGGCAGATATGAGCTGCTTGAACCTATCGGTTTTGGCGGAATGGCAGTAGTGTATAAAGCGCGATGCCACAGGCTCAACCGTCTTGTAGCTGTTAAAATACTAAAAGAAGAATATTCCAAAGATGCTGATTTTAAGCGCAGATTTGAAACAGAATCAAGAGCTGTCGCAATGCTTTCTCATCCGAATATTGTCTCTGTTTACGATGTTAGCCGCTCCGAAGGACTGGAATATATCGTTATGGAGCTTATCGATGGCATGTCTTTGAAAGATTATATGCTCAAGCGAGGAAGATTAGGCTGGAGAGAGACACTTCATTTTGCTACACTCATTGCAAAAGCTCTGGAACATGCTCATAGCAGGGGCGTTATTCACCGTGACATAAAGCCCCATAATATAATGGTACTGAGAGACGGCAGCGTTAAGGTAGCTGATTTTGGTATTGCGCGATTTACAACATCGCAGCACACCCTTACCCAGGAGGCATTGGGTTCCGTACATTATATATCTCCCGAGCAGGCGAGAGGAAGCCAGCTTGATGCCAGAACAGACATATATTCTTTGGGCGTTGTTATGTACGAAATGATGACAGGACGCCTGCCTTATGATGGTGAGTCTCCGGTTGCGGTAGCTATTGCACACATTAATTCGACTCCGGTGCTGCCTCATGAGATAGCCGACGATATACCCGGCGGTCTTGAATATATCGCTATGAAGGCAATGACTGCTGATTTGAATAAACGTTATGCTTCTGCTTCTGATATGTATGAGGATCTGGAAGCTTTTCGTAAGGATCCTGATATCAACTTTGATCAGCCTAAGCAGCTTATCCAGAATGATTCAAAGAATACTGTACCGGTCGCAAAGAGTCCTGAGTCAACAGAAAAGAAGAATTTTGAAAAGCCTAAAACAGAAAAGAAAATCAGCTCTGATAAGAGTGCCGTAGGCAGTAAAAAGAAGAAAGAAGAGAAGAAAAAGAAAACCGGTATTTTAGCGGCAGTTTTGTGCATTCTTGTATTTATAGGAGGTTTGGTATATTTTCTGTCAGATTTCCTGTTTGATGATATCTTTAGTCAGAGTAAGAGCGTGATCGTACCTCAGTTTGTTGGCGTGAACTATGACGCCATCTCTAACGATGATTATCCTGACTTTAATATTGAACTTGAGGCGACCAGAAGCAGTGACGACTATGTTGCCGGTGTCGTAATGAGCCAGAATCCCGAATCGGGCAGGGAAGTCAAATCAGGAGCAACCATAAAGCTGACTGTCAGTTCAGGTGAGAACATAGATACTATGCCTGATGTAGTCAACACTCAGCAGCAGGTTGCCATGATGACACTGGATTCGTTGTCGGTAATGATCGATCTGGTGCTGGAGCAGGAATATTCCGACTATGTTGAGGGATACGTTATCAGAACTGACCCAACTGCCAATACGATACTTCACGATGGCGATAAAATAACGCTGGTCGTCAGTCTTGGTCCCAAGGAGGAGACCGTGGTAATGCCCAGCCTTATCGGTCTTACAGAGGTCGAAGCTGAGATATCACTGCTGGATTCCGGTCTTAAGCTTGGAGAAGTCCGGGAGTTTGAAAATGATGATATGCCTGTTGGAACAGTGTATTTCCAGAGCGTTGAGCACGGGACTACTGTTGCTCCGGGAACCAGTGTCAACCTCTATATCAGCCTGGGACCTGCTGAGCCTGATGAGACTGATGATCCTGAGAAGAGCGATGATGCTTCTGAAGAAGATGAGTCTTCGTCTGCGGATAACAGCGAAGGATCTACACCCATAAAACCGGAATCATCTGGCGATAATCCTCCTGTGAGCGGAAGCGATATAATTCTTCCGTCTGATGGGGAAACTCAAGTACCCGTTCAGCGTGATGTTATTATAAAACTGCCTCAGGATGTGGCATCTGTTAAGGTAACAGTTAAGCTGAATCAGGAAACAGTTTATGAGGATGTTGTTTTGTGTGACAGTGATTTCCTTACTTGTCCCATTTCCGGAACCGGTCAACAGTTTATGGACATCTATTTTGATGATATTTTGAAGTATTCTGACGTGGTGGATTTTAGTTGATGATAAAAGGAAGAATTATCAAGGCGCTCAGCGGATTTTACTATGTTCAAACTGATGACGGTTTGATAGAATGCCGTGCCAGAGGTAAGTTCCGCCTTGATGGAACATCACCGTTGGTAGGTGATCTGGCAGAAATTGAAGTTCAGGGAAACGGCAAAGGCTATGTTATGGGTATATCCCCACGCAAAAATGCTTTTGTTCGCCCTGCGGTTGCAAACATAGATCAGCTTGTTATCATTGCTTCGGCAGTAATTCCCGTTACAGACCCTTATCTTATCGACAGAGTATCTGTTATTGCGGAGCTCAAAGATGTCGATGTACTGATATGCTTGAATAAAGCTGATGTTGACCCGGCTAATGAACTTTACGACATTTATACAAAGTCTGGTTTTCATGTCATCCGTACCAGCGCAGTGACCGGCGAGGGAACTGATGAACTGATTGATGCTGTAAAGGGGAAAATCAATGCTTTTACAGGAAATTCAGGCGTTGGAAAATCAAGTCTGCTCAATTGCATTGAGCCCGGGATCGATTTGAAGGTCAATGAAGTAAGCGACAAGCTTGGTCGAGGAAAACATACGACTCGTCATGTTGAGCTTATCTCGCTCAGCTGCGGTGCATATGTAGCAGATACTCCGGGATTCTCGTCCTTTGACGCAGATCAGGAGGATCCTATACTTCCGGACAGGCTTCCCCTTGGATTTATAGACTTCGCGGATTATATCGATGATTGCCGCTTTGTAAACTGCTCCCATACCAAAGAAAAAGGCTGCGCTGTTTTGCAGGCGCTGGAAGATGGACTTATCTGTTCTACAAGACATGAAAGCTATGTAAGACTTTGGGAACAGGCCAAACTGATCAAGCCCTGGGAACTGAAGAAAGACTAATTGGTGTAACACTGATTAACTCCCCTGCATATTTTGATGCAGGGGAGTTTTTATGTTTTGCAGGCAATGCATTGCAGGTATTCTGATCATTGCTGTTGCGGCAGGACTGCTGTTATCACTGTTTTTTGGCGGATGCGGAACAGTAGTTATTGCCATAATTGCCGCAGTTATCGGATTTCTTCTCATAACAGGAAAATAGTACCGTTCCGGCTGGTTTGAAAGTCTTTCTGATTTTTGAACAAGCCGGAATATTTTTTTCCGGAAGGTAATATGTTGTACAAAAACCAAAGGAGTGGACAACATGGTACTGAGTATGAAAAAGCAACACTTTGAAAACTATTGTCCGGCTGTGATAACAGATATTGTTACTGAAGAAGCTTGTGACGTTATAGTTCCCGATTCATGGCCCGATGCTGAGCGCATATGCGGAAGCAGCGGATCTGTAATGGTAAGATCCAAGGAATGCATGTCAGGCAAGGCAGTAATAAGCGGCTCAGCAAAGGTTTGGGTCATGTATCAAACTGTGGATAATGAGATGAGATCAATGTCAGCTGTACTTCCATATTCAATTGAGATGCCCAATGCCGCTATAAATGAAAGCTCGAATATCATAGCGCAGCCAAGGATCATCTCCTGCGAGGGAAAAGTAATTAATTCAAGGAAGCTTCAGGTAAAAGCATCCATCAGTGTAGCCTGCACAGTGATGAATAATACTGAACAGGTATACTGCGATGGTATTGAGAGCGATCGCGATCTTGAGATACAGTGTGGAGAATATCCAATACTCATAACTAAAGCTGTTAAAGAAAAGAACTTCACAATATCAGATGAACTTCAACTTGAGGATAGGAAACCAAGTTTTGGTCAGATGTTAGCCCCTTCAGTAACTCTGAAAGTCACTGACAAAAAACTGGTCGGAACAAAGCTTGTGTTTAAAGGAGAGGCAGATATAAGCGCAATATATTCCGCGACTGATGGTGGCATTGAAAACGCAGAGTTCAATATGCCGTTTTCTCAGATAATCGATATAGACGGAATTGAAGAAAGCGACATTCCATGGCTTTGCCTGTCGATGACAAGCTGCGAACTGGAGATACTTGACGACTATTCCGAAAACCTCCGCAGACTGGAGCTGAATATGAATGTTCTGGCTCAGGCAATAGTATCCGGTCAGCAAATAATAAAGCCGGTACTTGATTTTTACAGTACAGATTATGAGACCACTGCAACAACTGAACTCATGGAATTGACTTCCTTGCTGGACAACAAAACACTTCGGCGTAATGTAAGAGAGCGTATCTCGGCAGATGGTCAGCCGTCGAGAGTCCTGGCAGCATCGCTAACCTTGCCCAAGCGTGAGGTCACCACCGAAGGCGGACGAGTCAAAGCCAAGCAAAATCTGGAAGCTTCGGTGATCTATATTGATCAAAATGGATGCGTAAAAACGCAGCGGAAAAAGCTGGATGCACAGGCAGAATTGGAGCTTGCACCAAATGCTCAGGTCGATGTTGCCTGCGAGATAGTGGTTCCGGCAACGGGTACAGTCAGCGGCGGAGAGATCGAACTGAGCGCGGAACTGGAGTTCTGTTTTGTTTGCACAGCAAAGCAGTCTCCCAATATACTTGTCGATGGTGAGATCAGTGATGAGGCTATTGACAAAAAAAGCAGACCATCTGCGATCCTTACAAGGGCAGAAGGGGATATCTGGCATATAGCCAGGAAGTATGGAGCAAAGATGTCAGATATCAAGGCAGTAAACGGCATTGAAGACGGTGAGATAGGCGGCAGGATGATTTTGATACCAAAATCGAGCGGAACCACCGCGGGCATTTGATCATAGCGGATAATATCATCAAGGAGGAATAATCGTGGAACACAGCAGACTGTACGAAGATATCGCTGCCCGCACAGGTGGAGACATATATATTGCAGTGGTAGGACCTGTAAGGACGGGAAAATCAACTTTTATCAAAAAGTTTATGGAAACAATAGTTATCCCCAACATTGACAATGTATATAAAAGAGAGAGAGCAAAAGATGAGCTGCCTCAAAGCGGTTCAGGAAGAACAGTAATGACGATGGAACCGAAATTTGTTCCCGAGGAAGCGGTGACTGTAAGCTTTGGCAAAGCAAAAGCCAGAGTCAGACTGATCGATAGTGTTGGCTATCTTGTTGATGGGGCGATCGGTCAAACGGAAGAAGGGGTGCCGAGAATGGTCACAACTCCATGGTTTGACCATGAGGTAACTATGAACGAAGCGGCCGAAACAGGTACCAAAAAAGTGATCAATGATCACAGCACAGTAGGGATAGTTATGACCACTGATGGCAGTATTACGGAACTGCCTAGAGAGAGCTATATTGAAGCAGAGAATAAAACAATTAGTGAACTGAAAAAACTGGGAAAACCCTTTATGGTTCTTCTAAATACTGCTGACCCCGGCTCTCAAACAGCAAAGAACATTAAAAAAGACATTGAAAAGAAGCACGGAGTTTCCTGCCTTGCGGTAAATTGCCTTGAACTTGATGAGTCAGACATACTTGATATTTTTGGAAGCATGTTGATGGAGTTCCCCATGACAGAAATGCAGGTCTTCCTGCCTGATTGGGTGGATGCACTGGCTTATGACAATGGCATGAAAGCAGAGATATATGAAAGACTGCTGAATGTAGCGTCCGACATTGCAAGACTTAAAGATGCGGAGAAGGCTGCAGCCGCTGTAAGGACGCTTGAAAATGTGAAATACTGTGAAATGAGCGCAACTGATTTGGCAAAAGGCATAGCCGCAATTACTGTTGAAATGCCAAGAGAACTGTTTTATAAAACACTGTCTGATGAAACAGGCGTTGAAGTGACCTGTGACGGAGATCTGATGGCAATGATGTCCGAGATGGCAAGCATCAAGAAAGATTACGCAAAAGTAGCCGGAGCGCTGGAGCAGGTAAGAGCGGTCGGATATGGGATCGTAATGCCGGACACTGACGAGATGACGCTGCAAACACCTGAGATAATCAAAAGCGGCGGCAGTTACGGAGTAAAGCTGAAAGCGTCGGCACCTTCTATCCATATGATAAGGGCGGATATTGAAGCGGAGATCAGTCCGATCGTAGGCAGTGAAAAACAATCTCAGGAGCTTGTAAATTATCTGCTCAGCGAATTTGAAGAGGACACGGAAAAACTATGGCAGTCAAACATATTTGGCAAATCCCTGTTTGAACTTGTAAACGAAGGGCTAAACTCAAAACTCAAGAAGATGCCTGATGAAGCAAGATTGAAGCTCAGAGATACACTTTGCCGCATAATCAACGAAGGCAGCGGCGGACTTATCTGCATAATACTGTAAAAAACTCACCCCCGGCTATTTAGCCGGGGGTGAAATGATCAGCTGAGTCGTGAAATGCC
>CAZIPP010000011.1:22307-25705 GCA_964541215.1 uncultured Oscillospiraceae bacterium | reverse complement strand
AGTGCGTACTGTTATGGAATCTTTCTGACCCCAAGATAATGTTTCTGGCCCAGGTGCAAGCTCATCAACAACTAAATTTATCTGTCATTTCGAACGCCGGTCAGCAAGGTCAACAAGACCAGCAAAGCTGACCTCGCGCTGACCGGCGGAGAAATCCCCTTCTTAAGAAACAAAGCTCCAAGAAGGGGATATCTGCGTTTTATCATACCATAAAGGAGATAAGCACAATGAAAAGCGATTCCATCAAATTTGGTCCTCAGAATGCGCCTCACCGCACACTGTACCACTCTCTTGGTCTGACTGAAGAGGAACTGAGCCGCCCTCTGGTAGGCATCGTAAGCTCTTATAATGAGATAGTTCCCGGTCATATCAATCTGGATAAAATAGTAGACGCCGTTAAGCTGGGTGTTGCCATGGCAGGCGGTACCCCCATCGTGTTCCCCGCCATTGCCGTGTGTGACGGCATCGCAATGGGTCATATCGGCATGAAGTATTCTCTGGTCACCCGCGACCTTATTGCCGACTCCACCGAAGCCATGGCTCTGGCTCACGGCTTTGATGCTCTTGTTATGGTTCCCAACTGTGATAAAAACGTTCCCGGTCTGCTGATGGCAGCTGCCCGTATCAACGTTCCTACCGTAGTTGTCAGCGGCGGTCCCATGCTTGCCGGTCATATCGACGGCGGCAAGACCAGCCTTTCCACCATCTTTGAAGCTGTTGGCAAATACAATGCCGGCACTATCGATGAGGAAAAGCTTCGTGAATACGAACTCAAAACCTGCCCCACCTGCGGTTCCTGCTCCGGCATGTACACCGCAAACTCCATGAACTGCCTGACCGAGGCTCTTGGCATGGGTCTGCGCGGCAACGGTACCATCCCCGCCGTCTATTCCTCCCGTATCGAGCTGGCAAAGCACGCCGGTATGGCTGTTATGGAGCTGGTCAAAAAGGACATCCGTCCTCTCGATATCATGACCGAGAAGGCTTTTATGAACGCCCTTACCGTGGATATGGCTCTGGGCTGCTCCACCAACAGCATGCTCCATCTGCCTGCCATCGCTCACGAATGCGGCATCGAGATCAACCTTGACATCGCCAACGAAATGAGCGCAAAAACTCCCAACCTCTGCCACCTTGCTCCCGCGGGCAGAACCTATATTGAAGAGCTGGACGAAGCTGGCGGCGTCTATGCCGTTATGAACGAGCTGAGCAAGAAGGGTCTTATCAACACCGACTGCCTTACCGTTACCACCAAGACCGTGGGCGAGAATATCGCAGGCTGTGTCAACCTGAACCACGACGTTATCCGTCCCGTAGAAGATCCCTACAGCGAGACAGGCGGTATCGCCGTCCTGCGCGGCAACCTTGCTCCCGATGGCAGCGTTGTCAAGCGCTCCGCTGTGGCTGATGAAATGCTGGTACATCAGGGACCCGCCAGAGTTTACGACTGCGAAGAAGACGCGCAGGCAGCCATCGATGCAGGCTCCATTAATCCCGGCGACGTTATCGTTATCCGTTACGAAGGTCCCAAGGGCGGTCCCGGTATGCGTGAGATGCTCAATCCTACCTCTGCCATCATGGGCATGGGTCTTGGCACCAGCGTTGCACTCATTACCGACGGACGTTTCTCCGGAGCTACCAGAGGCGCCTGCGTTGGTCACGTTTCTCCCGAAGCTGCCAGCGGCGGCATGATAGGCATTGTTGAAGAAGGCGACATCATCAGCATCAACATACCTGAAAACAAGATCGAGCTGCTGGTGGATCAGGCCATTATTGATGAAAGAATGAAAAACTTCGTTCCCAAGACTAAGGAACTGTCCGGTTATCTGAAGCGCTATGCCGCTCTTGTTTCCAGCGGTGCTTCCGGCGCCGTTATCAACAAGTGATGAATGCTGAACTGAAACTGCGGCTGGACGCCCTTACGGTGTTCCGTCCGCTGCTGGAGGATAAAGCTGTCGGTGCCCTGAGAAGGTTCATGGAAAACGGCAGGGTAGACGAGTACGCGGAATTTGTGGCAGCACTTTACGAGACATCTGCCGGTGACTTGAGCAAACATATAATGACACTGTGTGAAAGCAGCGAAAACGTATATGTTAAAGCCGTGGGCATGGGAAAGCAGTCGCCTGAGTGCATAAAAAACAGCGTCAAAGCTGAGCTTCAAACGCTGCAAATGCTGGCTGATCTGAAAAGCAAAGAATTGCTTGCCGATCATGAACAGGCAGACTTCCTGCCAAAATTTGAAAGCGGCGGTCTGGATATTGCCGCCGGCTTTGAACACCGGGTACGGAACATCGGCAAGTTTGGCTATGGTATGTACGCCGGAAACCATATGTTCTATATCGACGAAAGTGACCGTATCGTGCCTGTCAGAAACCCCGACAGCATCACGCTGGACAAGCTTGTCGATTATGAGACCCAGCGGCAGAAGGTCATAGACAATACAAAAGCTTTGCTGGCAGGCAAGCCTGCGGCGAATATGCTGCTTACAGGTGACGCGGGTACCGGTAAATCCTCCACCATCAAGGCGGTCGCCAACGCCATGCACAGTGAAGGTCTGCGCATCATCGAGGTGCGCAAGGAGCAGCTGCGCTCGATCCCGAGAATTCTGGACGAGCTGGCAATGAATCCATTGAAGTTCATCCTGTTTATAGACGACCTTTCCTTTCTCAAGGATGACGACAATTTCAACGCCCTGAAAGCCGTACTGGAAGGCTCGGTGTCTGCCAAGTCGAAGAACGTGGTGATTTATGCCACCTCCAATCGCCGCCATATCATCCGCGAACGGTTTTCTGACCGTGAGGGTGACGATATCCACCGCAACGAGACCATGCAGGAGTTCGTCTCCCTGTCCGAGCGGTTCGGCATACATATCACTTTTCAGAAGCCCAATAAGGCAACCTTCCTGCATATCGTGGCAAGCCTTGCCAAAGAGGAAGGCATCGATATGGAAGCTTCTGAACTGGAACTTCTGGCAGAACGCTTTGCATTAGAGCGAGGCGGCCGCTCCGCACGACTGGCAAGACAGTTTATCGACGGTCTGCTGGCAGCAAGATAAACCTGTCATCCATGCACACACTAATCAGCCTTCCCCTTGAGGGGGAACGTGTTTGGCTGCGCCAAACACACGGACCGCTTGCGGTGGATGAGGTGAAATAAAGAGAATAAGACGGATGGGTTGTTATATAAATGACACCTCATCCGTCTTCGCTTCGCTCAGACACCTTCCCCTTAAGGGGAAGGCTTCGTAACTGCTGCCAATCCACTATGTTGTCATTTCGAACGCCGATTACGCACGATCTTGCAGAGATCTCGTAGGGAACGGCCTGTGTGCCGTTCCAACTGTTACTGGAAATAGAAGGGGATTACCCTGAGGAGAGTGAGTAATGCGACACAAAGAC
>CAZIPP010000011.1:0-22207 GCA_964541215.1 uncultured Oscillospiraceae bacterium | reverse complement strand
TACTGGAAATAGAAGGGGATTACCCTGAGGAGAGTGAGTAATGCGACACAAAGACAGAAAGGACAAGTGGGTCCAATGGGCTGAATTATAAATGAGAATAATACATTTGAATCCAAATAAGTGATATTTCTTTATGCCGGATGGGTTAAACGAAGTGTATTATGTCAGTCTGGATTTGAAGGTACAACAGTAAGAGAGAATTCTATTGTAGAAAAAGAAATGGTATCAGAGGATGTTTATGCAGTGATTTTTCCCGAAACAAGTTCATTGGAATATGTTACTTATATATTTGTAGATGAGCTACCTTGCGTAGGAGAAGGAACTGTATTCTGGGAAGCGTACAAGGGAAATAGGGGCATAAAACTTCAAATTGATAAGCAGGATTTTTCAAAAGGGGAAGAAGCGTATATTATTACCTTTCCTGTTGGAGAAAAATGGAAAGATGGGTGCTTTGTAGAATGTTCTGAGATATACAAGATAATCCATTAGAAACTTCCAACAATTAACAAAAAGCATGAACCGGCTAGATTTAGATAGGGATTTTTTGATGGAATGAAACGATAATTGGCGGGGAAAATCAGAGGAACTTTTACAGTCGTAATATTTGATATTGCACAAAATAAACTGACCTGTTGAGCCTTTTTACATAGTTCAGCAGGTCAGTTTGGTTGGTTGTATGCATTTTAGATCATCTGCACGCCCCAAACTGTTCCTTAACAACTTCCAAAAACAGTCTTGCGGCGGGGTTGGTCATTTTCTTGTTCCATGCCACCACGTATGTACGCACAGCATCTTCGCCGGGAATGCGGGTGAAGCTGACGTTCTCGGAATAGAAAACGCCTTTCAACGCTTCCGGGATGATGGATATGCCCATACCCGCACCCACGGACAGCAAAACAGCTTCCGCTCTGTCGTACTGGCACACCACGTTAGGCTCATAACCTCTGGCGGCGCAGACCTTCATTATCTCGCTGTACAGCGCAGGACCGTCTGACTGGCTGACACCGATGAACCGCTCGTTTTTCAGCTTGGAAAAATCCGCTTCCTTTCCCGCAAGGGGATGGTCGGCAGGGAAGGCCAGACACAGATGGTCACGGTGGGACACAAGACTGTCGAAGCTGTCTCCCGCAGGCACCATCTCGCGGACGGCAAAATGGAAATCATACTTTTCCTCAGTCATAGCCATTACCTGACTGCGCCCTGAGGTAAAGGAAATGTCTATAAGTATCTCTGGATGACGCTGAGAAAAAACCGCCAGACACCTGGACAGCGCGGCGCTGGAAGTGGTCAAAGCGGAGATGGAAACGGTACCTTTGTCACCCTTTTCCATCTGGCGTATCTGGAACATGGCCTTTTCCGCAATGTCTATCATTTCAATGGCCTTGGGCAGCAGCTCGCGCCCTGCATCCGTAATGGTAACGCCCCTGCGGGAGCGGATAAAAAGCTGAGCGCCCAGAAGCTTTTCAAGCTCGGAAATGCTGTGGCTCATGGAGGGCTGGGATATTCCGCAGCGTCGGGCTGCCTCGGAAAAATTCATGGTCTGAGCTACAGAAATAAAGTGTTTAAGCTGATTGGTATCCAATATATCAAAGTCCTTTCATAGACGATATCTATATGTAATGATACTATTATGCACTTTTCCTATTGGTTCGTCAAGTGTATAAACGATGGTGCAAGGCTGTTTTTTCAGCATTTCCGGGGAAGTTAAGAACCGAGGGAAAAAGCGATATCGATTCCAAAAGAGAATCGAGTGTTGTCAAATGCGAATTGCCTGTGTTTCATTATAGTGGTAATATATAAAATGAATCAGTCTGATGTGTCATTATTGATTTTTGGTGTCATTATGCGCGGTTTTGCATACGTATAATACTTTACAGAACTGAAATAATGACATATAATGACGCTTGTGTGTCGAATAAAACGACACTGAATTTCAAGGAAAACACTGCGGTGTTTCCACATATTACGAAAGGAAATGCATAATGAAAAAGAATCTTCTTTGCCTCCTGCTCGCTCTGGCTATGATGCTGAGCCTGGCAGCCTGCGGCGGTACCGAAACTGCAAAAGAATCCGCTCCTGCAGAAGAGTCCGCTCCCGTATCCGAAGAAGCTGCTCCTTCCGAAGATGCTTCCGAAGAAGCTGCTCCCGAAGAAGAAGCTGCTCCTGAGATCGCTCCCGTAAGCTATCCCCTTACCGGCGACGATCTTACCCTCACATGGTGGTACTATGTACCTGCTTACACCCACATCGTTGATTCCAACGATGCATATCCTGTTATCCCCTATGCTGAGGAAGCTACCGGTGTTCACCTCGACTTCACCGAATGTGGTCAGGACGTTGTTTCCGAACAGTTCAACCTGATGATCGCTTCCGAAATGTGGACCGACATGATCCCCGTTAACGAATACTATTCCAGCGGTCTGGCCGGCGCTTATGAAGACGAAGTCGTCATCGACCTGACCGACTACATCTATGAGTTCATGCCCGACTTCGTAGCTTTCTACGAAGCTCAGGACGACACCACCAAGAAGGCTGCCAAGACCGACGGTATGATGCTGGCTTTCCCCAGCATTGCTGACGGCGCTATGGCTTCCAACGGTCTTGTTACCCGTGGTGACTGGATCGACGAAATGGGTTGGGAATTCTCCGGTCAGACCATCGGTCTGGACGAGTTCACCGAGTATCTCCGTGCTGTTCACGCTGCATACGAAACTCCCTACACCTACTACCTCGAGCCCGGCGGACAGATCGCACAGCTGAACGCTGCCTTCGACTGCAACATCCCCAACCTGTATGCCGGCTTCATGTCCACTGTTGGACCCCAGATCTTTGTTAAAGACGGCACTGTAGTTTCCGGCTGGACCGATCCCGGCTACTATGACTACATTGATTGGATGCTCGGCATGTTTGACGAAGGCGTTCTGTTCTCCGACTTCATTGAAGTTGACACCGACCGTATGGTTCAGAACAACAACATCGGTGCCGGTATGTCCGCCATGTGGCAGGCCAATGCCGACAAGCTGGACGAATGCGCCGGCTATGCCGACGAAGCCAACGCAGACTTCCGCGCTCAGGCTGTCCCCAAGGTTGTTGAAAATCCCGGCGAACCCACCAAGTGGCTCGACCAGACCAACCTTGTTTCCTTCGGTGTTTCCGTAAGCTCCATCTCCGAAAAGGCTGAACTGGCCTGCAAGTGGATGAACTACTTCTGGACTCCCGAAGGCATCGAAATGGCCAACTACGGTGTCAAGGGCGTTACCTATGATTTTGACGCCAACGGCGAACTTGTATGGCTTGACCAGATCGTCAACAACGACACCTACGGCAACATCGAAATGGCTGTTGCTGTTGAGACCTTCACCCGTTTCGCCACCACCTATCAGGATAACGACAAGCTCCTGCCCACCTTCACCGACAACGCCATGCAGGCTGTTGAACTGTGGACTGTTGAGGGCAACAGCGATCGTATGTATCCCAGCCTCATTACTCTGACTGTTGAAGAGAATGAAGAAGTTAAAAAGGTTCAGTCCGACGTTCTGACCTATGGTCAGGAAACCGCTCTGCGCTTCCTCACCAAGGACATGGAACTGAACGAAGCCAACTGGAACGAATATGTTGATCAGCTCAATAACCTTGGCCTGACCAAGATCATCGAAGTTTACCAGAACGCTTACGATCAGTTCATCGCCGGCGAAAGATAAATAACGCCACAACGAAAAACCCTGCCATGCGGCAGGGTTTTTCATTATAACGCAAAAGTTATGCAAACTAAAGCTGCTCCAGTATCTTTTTTGCGGCAAGATATCCGCTGGCAAACGCCCAGGAGAAGTCGTTGATACATTCGATTTTCTCTCCGGAAAGGTTCAGATAACGGTTACCAATAGTGTCGCCTGCGCAGTACAGACCGTCTACAGGCTTTCCGTTGTTCAGAACTCTCAGGTCTTCGGCAGCGTCAAGTCCGCCGAAAATGCCATCTGTTGCCATGTGACTGCGGATGGCGAAGAAAGGAGCCTGCGTCAGCGGCTTGAGATAGTTGGGCAGCTTGAAGTAATCATCGTCATGACCGCTATTGCACAGCTCGTTGTATCGCGCAACGGTGGCGGCAAAAACATCGGCGGGAACGCCCATTTTTTCGGCCAGTTCTTCGATAGTGTCAGCAACAAAAACATGACCGCCTTCGTATTTTTCGGCATTGCGCAGCGCGGCTTCGTTGTCTATCGGAGCGCCGCCGGGACCGCCGGGACCGCCCGGACCACCGGGACCACCATGACCTCCGGGAGGACCAAAGCTGACAGCGGATTTGAACTTGCCGTCGGGACCGGGAATACCTTCACCGATGTTTCGTCCTGTGCGGTTGACAACGGGCATATAGGGCGGTTCGGCGGGGGAATCCAGCAAAGCTTTGTCCAAAATGGTAAAGGATGCGCAGCCGGGCTGACGTATCTGAGCCCAGATGGCAGACTCGCTGTTGACAGATTCGTTTATCCAGCGTTTACCGTTTTTGTTGACCTTGAGGGCATCGCCTTTGTCTACTAACTGCATCATGGGACCGCTGACGCCTTTGGCTATCATGCCGCCAAGATATGCTGCGGCAACACTGTCGTAATCAACGGAAATACCCGCGTCCTCAGCCATGGAGATATGGTCGCCTGTGTTGCCGGGCATACGGTGACCGTTGCCGTAGGAGTCGGCGTAATAATAGTTGGGCAGTGTCTTTTTAAGAACTTCGCCATATGAGATGTTGCCGGTGGCCATAAGGCAGGCACTACAGGATATGCGAACTTCACCGCCGTCGTCTTCGGCGATAACGCCGACCACGGCATTGCCGTTCATAATGAGCTTTTTGGCGCTGTGCTCTACCAACAACTCAACGCCCAACTCCCGGCAGTGCTGTTCCATGTTCTGGGTAATGAACCAGCCTGCATCACGACCGGTTTTGGTGTTTACGGATTTGCCGCCGAAGGGGCTTTCAAGTACGCCCCAGGTGTCGGACACAGGAGCCCATGTGCACATCCAGTCGAAACATTCCGGCAGGGCGTGGAATGCATTTGCGATAAGATGAGGATCCACTTCCCAGCGGCAGGTGTTCAGAGCAGAACGGATATAGTCATCCATCTGGTCGGGAACGCCGGCCTCTTTTTCCATCTGGGTGCTGAACATTCTAAGACCTTGAGCAAACTGACTGCCGCCGCCAAGCTTGGGCAGTTTTTCAAGCAAAATGACTTTCTTTCCGGCTTCCGCGGTTTTTGCTGCGGCAATAAGTCCGGCTGCACCGCCGCCTATAACAACAACGTCGCAGGCTTTTTCTATGGGATCATGGTATGTAACTTCCTTCACATAGCCTTCGGGGTAAATGATACCTAACCGGCAGGCTTCTGCGCAGGCGCCGCAGGAAAGACATTTTTCCTTGTCTATCTGATGCTTCAGACCGTTGGACGAAATGGCTCCTGCGGGACATACATTTACGCAGCGAAGACAGTTGATACAGCTTCCGTGAATATAGTATGACATTTTTATCCTCCTTATTATTATCCTTCGTATATATTTTAAAACCGACAGGCACAGGATACAATATCTTTTTTTGTAACCGAAGTATCAGTTTCAAACATTTTGCCATTTGGCTGCATGAGCATATGTGAAAAAAAGTAACATATTATTTTAAAATTTCTGACACTATGTGTTATGCAAAAAATTCATATAAAAGAGTTTTATATTTTGTTAAACTTGCCTCTTTAAAAATTGGCTCGACAGTGGTATTCTTGATTTAATAAATTTGAAAGGATCCTTGGTTATGAAGAGCGCCATCCAGACAACCAGATACGCTTTTTATTTTAGCTTTACCAACTATTTTGGTAAGGCTTATTCTGGTTTGTCCGATAAAGGATGATATGGCTCTGAAAATACTCGGAACTTATATCTTACCCGCGGTCAAACCGACCGCGGGTAATTTTTTTTGAAAGGAAATGTTACCATGATAGTTATTCTGAAATCCAACCCCAACCGTGATCAGCTCGATAGCCTTATCCACTGGCTGCAGGACAAAGGTGTTATTGTTCATTCCACCGTCGGCGCTTCCAAAACCATACTCGGTCTTGTAGGCGATACCTCTTCCCTTGACCTTGACCTTATCGCCGCCCTTGAGATAGTTGAAGATGTCAAGCGTGTTCAGGAACCTTATAAAAACGCCAACCGCAAATTCCACCCCGAAGATACTGTTGTCGATCTTGGCACCACCACCATCGGCGGCGGCAGCCTGACCATCATGGCAGGTCCCTGCTCCGTTGAATCCGAGGAACAGGTCGTTGAAATCGCAAAAGCCGTTAAAGCCAGCGGAGCAACCATGCTGCGCGGCGGCGCGTTCAAGCCCAGAACATCGCCCTACTCCTTCCAGGGCATGGGCGCTGAAGGTCTTCGCCTTCTGAGCATCGCGAAGAAGGAGACAGGACTTCCCATCGTTACCGAGATAATGGAAGAGTCCCAGCTTCCGCTGTTTGATGATGTGGATGTCATTCAGGTAGGCGCCAGAAATATGCAGAACTTCAATCTGCTCAAGGCTCTCGGCGCACAGGATAAGCCGGTAATGATAAAGCGCGGCATGTCCTCCACCTACGAAGAATGGCTCATGAGCGCCGAATACGTTATGGCAGGCGGCAATGAAAAGGTCATCCTTTGCGAACGCGGCGTGCGTACCTTCGAGACTTATACCCGCAACACTCTCGACCTGACTGCCATCCCCGTACTGCGCAAGCTGACTCACCTGCCCATAATCGTCGATCCCAGCCACGCCACCGGCAAAGCCGATCTGGTAGCTCCCATGGCAGTAGCTGCTGTGGCAGGCGGAACAGACGGTCTGCTCATCGAGGTCCACAATGATCCTCCCAGAGCCCTTTGCGACGGCGCTCAGTCCATCCGTCCCGAAGCTTTCGACGAGCTTGCAGGCAAGCTTACAAAAATGCACACCTTCATGAAGAGCCTTTAATATTGAAAGGAGATCTGCATAATGAATATAGGAATAGTAGGTCTGGGTCTTATCGGCGGCTCGCTGGCCAAAAGCATAAAAACAAAAACCCAGCATTCCGTAGCTGCCATAGACATGAACGATGATACTATGATGATGGCTCGCCTCAGCGGTGCCATAGATGAAGCTCTTACTGAGGAAAACCTGCCTCAGTGTGATATTGTGCTGCTGGCTGTGTTCCCGGGCGCGGCTGTTGACTGGATAGCCGAAAACGGAAAATATATCTCCGGCAGTGCCACCGTTATTGATATGTGCGGCGTAAAACGTTCTGTTTGCGCAAGGATAAAGCCCATTGCGGAGCAGTATGGTTTCTGCTATGTAGGCGGGCATCCCATGGCAGGCTCGGAAAGAGGCGGGTTTGTAAACTCCTCAGCCGATCTTTATAATGGCGCGTCCATGATAATCACTCCCGACGAAAGCATCCATATCGACAAGCTGGAGAAGATAAAGGCTTTCTTCACCGATATCGGCTTTGCTTCTCTGACCTTCTCCACTCCGGAAGAACACGACAGAATAATTGCCTATACCTCTCAGCTGGCTCACGTGACCTCCAGTGCCTATGTCAAGGCTCCCGATGCTCAGCTCCGCCGTGGCTTTTCCGCAGGCAGCTTCAACGATATGACCCGAGTTGCCCGACTGGATGAGGATATGTGGACAGAGCTGTTCATGGAAAACAAGGACTATCTGGCAGAACAGATACAGATACTTATTGATAACCTTCAGCAGTATTACGATGCTATTTCCGAAGGTGATGCCGTTGAGCTCAAACAGCTGCTTAAAGACGGTAAAGAAAAGAAACTCTCGGCAGGTGGTCATTAATGCGCTATACTATGCATATAGAGGCTGCAAAGCCTTATGATGTGATCATCGGAAAACATCTGGACATGGGTCAGATGCTGAAAGAAGTCGTTTCACCATGCAAACTGGCAGTCGTGACCGACAGTAATGTGGCGCCGCTGTATCTTGATAAGGTGACAAGCTCCCTGAAAAACAGCGGGTTTGATGTTTGCACAACGGTTATCTCTGCCGGTGAAGAGAATAAAAGCATGGAAACACTGACCGGGCTGCTGGAATACATGGCGGATCAGGGGCTTACCCGTGCTGACTGCGCCGTGGCTCTTGGCGGCGGCGTGGTGGGAGATCTTACGGGCTTTGCCGCCGGGTGTTATCTTCGCGGAATTAAATATGTTCAGATGCCTACCACACTGCTGGCAGCTGTGGACTCCTCTGTGGGAGGAAAGACGGCGGTGGATCTTAAAGCGGGAAAAAACCTTGCCGGTCTGTTCTATCAGCCGGAGACTGTATTGTGCGATGTGGCGTTTCTCGAATCTCTGCCCGATGAAGTGTTTGCCTGCGGAGCCGCGGAGGCCATAAAGACAGGTGTGCTTTCGGGAAAAGAACTTTTCGACAAATTCAGCCGCCCGGATGTAAAAGAAAACATTGCGGAGATAATATCTCTTTGTGTAAGATACAAAGGAGATGTTGTTCAGCGTGACGAATTTGAAACAGGGGAGCGCAAGCTCCTGAACCTCGGTCATACCATTGCCCACGGTATTGAAAAGCTCAGCGGATATACCGTCGCCCACGGTCAGGCTGTGGCGGCGGGAATGGCAATGATGGCAAGAAGCGCTGAAGCCATGGGAGATGCGGAACCGGGGATGGCAGCGGCTATCGAAAGGATGCTTGCAGCCAATGGACTTCCCATTGACTGCGAATACCCTGCCGGGGATCTGGCTCAGGCAGCCCTGAACGACAAAAAACGCTCAGGTGATGAAATAACCATCGTCATCCCCACAGCAGTCGGCGGATGTACTCTGAAAAAACTGCCGGTGTCTGAGCTGGAAAGCTACATCAGCGCAGGAAACAGCAAATAAAGGAAGAAATAACATGGCAGCAATGAATGTGAAGATAAAACCGAAAAAATTGAGCGGAACGGTCAGCGCCATTCCCTCCAAATCCGAGGCTCACAGGCTCCTTATATGTGCGGCTCTTGCGGATGGTGACACTGTGTTGGAGATGGACAGAACATCGGAAGACATAGAAGCCACCGCCAGATGTCTCCGAGCTCTGGGAGCCGGAATAGAGCGGGGAGAAAAGACGATGACCGTAAGCCCGGCAGTTCATCCTGCGAAAGCTCCGCTGCTGGACTGTGGGGAAAGCGGCTCCACATTCCGTTTCATGCTGCCTGTGGCGGCAGCGGTAACAGACAAGGCAGCTTTTACGGGTCAGGGAAGACTTCCTCAGCGTCCCATATCTGACCTCATGGATACCATGAAAGCACATTCGGTCGCTTTTTCTGCCAATATGCTGCCCTTTTCCATCGAAGGAAAAATGCAGCCGGGACGCTTTGAACTTCCCGGCAATGTCAGCTCTCAGTATATAACGGGGCTGCTGCTGGCAATGCCCATGCTTGAAGGCGACAGCGAGATCAGGCTGACAGTGCCCCTTGAATCCGGTTCTTATGTGGATATCACAGTTGAAGCCATGAAAGCCTTTGGCGTAAATGTTGAAGGTCAGTGGAAGGTAAAAGGCGGGCAGCCGTATCATTCTCCCGGAAGGATCAAGGTCGGCGGAGACTGGTCAAACAGCGCGTTCTTTCTTTGCGCCGGTGCTGTGGGCAATGAAATGACAGTTACCGGACTTAATTCCAACAGCGCTCAGGGAGACAGGGCAGTGGTGGAGATCCTGCGCAGATTTGGCGCAAATGTTACGGAAAATGAGGATGCTGTCACTGTGTCACCCGGTAAACTGAAGGGGATCGACATTGATGCCACAGACATTCCGGATCTGCTGCCGGTGCTTTCGGTGGTAGCGGCCTTTGCGGAAGGCGAAACGCGGTTCTTTAATGCGCAGCGCCTGAAGCTCAAAGAGAGCGACAGGCTGGCTTCCACCGCAGAACTGCTGGAGTCCCTTGGGGGCAAAGCGGTTTGGGACGGAGAGGTGTTCACCGTTTACGGCGGAGGACTTACCGGCGGAGAAGTCAAAGGCTGGGGAGACCATCGAATAGTCATGTCGGCTGCAATAGCCGCCATTGGATGCAGCGATACCGTGACCGTAACCGGTGCGGAGGCTGTTAATAAATCCTATCCCGCCTTCTTTGAAGATTACAATATGCTTGGAGGGGAAAGTCATGTCATCTGAATTCGGAAAATGCGTTAAGGTATCAATATTTGGTCAGTCTCATGGCAAGGCCATTGGCGTTGTGGTTGACGGACTGCCTTCCGGCGAAAAGGTGGATATGGAAGAACTTAATGCTTTTCTTTCCCGCCGCAAGCCGGGAAAGAACAAGCTGTCTACCGCCCGTCAGGAAAAGGATATGCCCATATTCCTTTCCGGCATCGCAGACGATGTTACCTGCGGCAGCCCTCTTTGTGCTATGATAGAAAACGGTGATGCCCGGTCGAGAGATTACGCGGCGCTGGCAGATAAACCCCGTCCGTCTCATGCGGACTACACCGCATGGGTCAAATGGAACGGCTCCGCGGATATGCGCGGCGGCGGTCATTTTTCCGGCAGGCTTACAGCTCCGCTGTGTATAGCGGGAGGTATTGCAAAGCAGATACTTGCCCACCGCGGCATCCATGTGGGTGCGCACCTGTATCAGGTGGCAGACATCAGCGACGATGCGTTTCCCATGATACCTGATAAAAACGCCTTTGACGCTGTGTCATCAAAAGAGTTCCCTGTCATAAACGATGAAAAGGGAGCCTTGATGCAGCAGGCGATAGCGGAAGCATCCGCCGAAGGAGACTCTGTTGGCGGTATTATAGAGTGCGCCATTATCGGACTTCCCGCTGGTTTGGGCGCTCCCATGTTCGATGGAATGGAGAACCGTCTGGCAAGCGTTATCTTTGGCATCCCCGCGGTGAAAGGGTTGGAATTCGGCAGAGGATTTGAAAGCGCGTCTCTTCGCGGAAGTGAGAACAACGATCCCTTTACCATAGACGAAAATGGGAATATCGTAACTGTGACCAACAACAGCGGAGGTATTTTGGGAGGTATTACCAACGGTATGCCTCTTACCTTCAAAGCGGCTGTAAAGCCAACACCGTCCATCAGCAAGTCCCAGAAGACCGTCAGCCTAAGTCAGATGGCAGACGCGGAGCTGGTGGTCGAAGGTCGCCATGATCCCTGTATAGCCCACCGCGCAGTGCCGGTAATGGAAGCGGCTGCGGCGCTGGTGATACTTGATATATTAGTGGAAGAAGGAATATTGAAATGAATCTTGATGAAATAAGAAACGGCATAGACTCCATCGATGACCGGCTTTTGAAGTTGTTTTTGGAGCGCATGAATCTGTCTGCTCAGGTGGCTCAGTACAAGGCGCAGACGGGAAAGGCTACTCTCGACAAATCCAGAGAGCGCGAGATACTGAAAAAAGTCTCCGATGAGGCGGGAGACATGGAAATGTATGCCTACCACCTTTACCAGACCATCCTTCAGCAGTCCAAAGCATATCAGAATCAGCTCATAGCCGCACCGTCCAAGGTGCGTGCTCAGGTGCAGCAGGCTCTGGACGCGGGTGACGCGGTTTTCCCCAGAACAGGCATGATCGCCTGTCAGGGTACAGAGGGAGCTAATTCTCAGCAGGCTTGTGACAAGCTGTTTCCCCGGGGACATATCATGTACGTCAGCACTTTTGGCGCAGTACTGGATGCGGTTGAGTCCGGTCTGTGCCAATTCGGCGTGCTTCCCATAGAAAACAGCTCCAACGGTTCGGTAAGAGCGGTGTATGAGCTGCTGCGCCACAGAAAGTTCAATGTTGTCCGCAGCACAAGGCTGTGGATACGCCATGAGCTTATGGCAAAACCCGGAACAGATATCAGCCAGATAAAGACAATCTATTCACATGAACAGGCCATCGGTCAGTGCTCGGCGTATCTTTCAAAACTCAGCGGAGCCAAGGCAGTGCCCTGTGCCAATACAGCCATCGCCGCTCGCATGGTGGCAGAGTCCGACGATCCTGCCATTGCCGCCATTTCAGCTCCGGGCTGCGCGTCTCTTTACGGACTTGAAGTCCTTGCGGACCGTATTCAGGACAGCGAAAACAACTATACCCGTTTCATCTGCGTGACCAAAGATCCCGCGATATATGAGGGAGCAAACCGCATCAGCCTTATCGTTGCCACCGGCAACACTCCCGGCGCGCTGTACGAGGTCCTTTCCAAGCCTGCTGCCCTTGGCATAAACATGACCAAGCTGGAAAGCTGCCCTGTTACAGGCAGTGATTTTGAATTTATGTTCTTTGTGGAGCTGGAAGCTTCTGTCAAGGAACCTGAGGTGCTGGCAATGCTTGAGGATATGGAACGCAGCTGCGAAAGCTTTGTGTTCCTGGGCAACTACCTCGAGGTCTGAGGGAGAGAAAAATGAAAGAAATTTACGGACTTCTCGGCCGTCATCTCGGTCACAGCTTTTCGGCTATCATTCACAAGGAGTTGGGCTGCCCGGACTATGGTCTTATCGAGCTGGAACCGGAACAGCTTGGCAGCTTCCTTCAAAATCCCGATATCCGTGGACTGAACGTTACCATTCCCTATAAGCGTGACGTTATGCAATACTGCGCAGAGCTGTCTGACGAAGCGAAAGCCATAGGCAGCGTAAATACCATATCCCGCCTGCCTGACGGGGGATTGCTGGGCAGCAACACCGATCTTCCCGGCTTTGAATATATGGCGAGCCGTGCGGGTATAAGCCTGACCGGCAAAAAAGTGGTTATCCTTGGCAGCGGCGGCGCATCGCTGACGGTGCAGGCTGCTGCCGGAAGGCAGAACGCCCGTCAGATCGTTGTGGTGTCCAGAAGCGGTGAAGACAATTACGAAAACTTAAGCCGCCACAGCGATGCGGAGATCGTTGTCAACGCAACACCTGTTGGCATGTATCCCGACGTGGGAAAAAGTCCCTGTGATCTGACCATGTTCCCCAAGTGCGAGGGTGTGCTTGACCTTATTTACAACCCCGCAAAGACAGCTTTTCTGATACAGGCGGAAAAACTGGGCATCCCCAATTCCAACGGTCTGCCTATGCTGGTCTCTCAGGCTATGTATGCGGAAAAAATATTCGGGCTGGATGTGGAAGAGTCCGTCACGGAGCGCATAGTTCAAAAGCTTCGGGTACAGACGGGAAACATCGTTATAATCGGTATGCCCGGCAGCGGAAAGACTACCGTCGGTCAGGCTTTGGCAGAGCTTACCGGCAGGGAAGCCATCGATGTGGATGAGCTTATCGTTCAGGCTGCGGGAATGAGCATACCTGAGATATTTGCCCAACAGGGCGAAGAATCTTTCAGAGCCATGGAGAGGGAGCAGACTGCCATTGCAGGCGCCATGACAGGCAAAATCATCCTCACTGGCGGCGGTGTGGTCAAGGACGACAGAAACCTCGATCCGCTGCGGCAGAACGGACGTATTTATCAGGTGTGCCGCGATGTGTCGCTGCTGGCAACGGATGGTCGCCCCCTGTCTCAGACCACAGATCTGAATGTTATGCTCAAACAGCGTGCGCCCATGTACGCAAAGTTCCGCGATGTGGAGATAGATAACAACGGCGCTGTTGCCGACGCAGCGCAGGCTATTTGGAGGGACTATGAAGCTTTTGGTAATTAACGGACCTAACCTGAATATGCTGGGCATTCGTGAGCCAGAAATATACGGCAGTGCTACATATCAGGATTTGGTTGACATAATACAGAAAGAGGCAGACGCCATGGGCGTTGAAGTGTCGTTCTTCCAGTCCAACCACGAGGGCGATCTGGTAGACGCTATCCAGCAGGCTTATGGAGTTATGGACGGTATCGTGATAAATCCGGCGGCTTATACGCACACAAGCGTTGCTTTGCTGGATGCGGTGAAGGCGGTGGGCATACCTGCGGTGGAGGTGCATATCTCTGACCCCGATACCCGTGACGAGTTCAGAAGGATATCGTTTATCCGGCAGGCGTGTACTGCCACGGTAAAGGGCAAAGGCTTTGCGGGATATCTGGAAGCCATGCATATATTGTGCGATTAAACAATGAAGCATCCCAAAATGCAAAGTCATTTGGGGATGCTTCATTGTTCTTGATAAAAACAGGAACAGTATCAGCTTTACAGCTGCCGCCGTTCAACAAACCAGCGGTCGTTTTCCAAAAACAGGTATGTCTGCCTGCCCTGAATGCGGCAGGTGTAGCGGATGCCTGCTCCGCCTGCTTTCAAAGACGCGGCACGGCGTACATCAAGTATACGGTCTATTTCGTATATCCGCCCGTCCTCCCATGTTATGGTCAGGGGACGGAGCTGACCGTCAACGCCGAACTCGGCAGTTACGGCTACATATACTTTTGGATCCATAATATCACCTCAAAGCAGTTAACAAGTATATTTATTGCCACAAGCAGAGATATTCCATACCGCAGTACAACTGCTGCCCGTTATTACTCAATGGACTTTTTAACGTATCCCACAGGGAAGATAACATGTTCATCCTTGGGGTTTATACCGCTCAGAACGGGGTCGGTCAGGGTAACTGCCCGGCGGACGGAAAAATTGCCGAACCGCCCGCGCAGCTGGTCTACGGTTTTCTCCAGCGATTGGCGTCGTATACGGCGGTTTTCATCCACAAACATGGAAAGCTGAACGCTGCTTCCTGCGGCGGTAAGATCTGCTGCCCGCACGCCGATGCTTCTTAGAGGGACTTGCCAGTCGTAATTTTTCAAAAACAGCTCCATGGCAGCATCGTGCAGCTCGGTCGAAAGGCAGGTGGGCAGGGTCAATTTTTTCTGACGTTCAAAGGTATGAAGCTCACAGGTGCGCAGGTGTATCTGAACGCTGCGGCACATAAAGCCCTGTTCCCGCAGCCTCATGGCAACGCTTTCGCACAGAACATGAAAAACAAGGCTCACATCCTCGTTCGTTTCCAGATCGCGGGGAGAAGTGGTGCTGTTGCCGATGCTTTTTATTACCGATGAGTCGTCCACATCAGCCACAGGATCGCTGTCCAGCCCATTGGCAAAGCGCCAGAGCATACTGCCCCATTTTCCCAGAAAGGATTTCAGAAAAAGCTGCTCGGACTGAGCTATCTGACCAATGGTTTCGATGCCGTATCGACGGAGCTTGTTGTTTGTTGCAGGTCCCACATAAAGCAGGTCGGAAGCGGGCAAAGGCCAGACCTTATCCTTGTAATTTTCGTGGTTTATCACCGTCAATCCGTCAGGCTTTTTCATATCGCTGCCAAGCTTGGCAAATATCTTGTTGTCTGCCACACCTATGGATACGGTTATGCCAAGCTCATTTTTGACACGCTTCATAATAGCTTTGGCTATATCTTCGCCGCTGCCAAAACGACTTCCACTGACATCCAGCCATGATTCATCAATGCCAAAGGATTCTATCTGGCGAGTGTAGTCGCAGTAGATATCCTTAACATAGCGGCAAAACCGCAGATAAAGGGGAAAGTTTGGCGGCAGCACCACCAGAGAAGGACATTTTTGCCGTGCCTGCCATATGGCTTCACCGGTTTTGACTCCGCATTTTTTAGCGGGAATGTTTTTGGCAAGGATTATGCCGTGGCGCTGCTCAGGGTCACCGGCTACAGCCACGGCCTTGTCACGAAGCTCGGGGTGGTGCAGACATTCTATGGCAGCATAGCAGTGGTTTATATCCGAATGAAGTATGGTCCGCATGAACTGCACCCCGCATATAAATAATAGCATCGAACAAATGTTCGATGCTATTATAACGCTGTTTTTATGAAATTGCAAGAGGAAAAATCAGATCATGCTTTCGCCGATGCTGCCATCTATACCAAAGGCTTTGAGCACTGTCGCGCCCACATCGGCAAAGGTTTTGCGAGTGCCTGCGCTGCCGGGAACTATATCCTTGTGCCACAGCAGAAGGGGAATGTATTCTCTTGTATGGTCGGTGCCGATATAAGTGGGGTCACAGCCGTGGTCGGCGGTTATTATCAGCAGACCGTCACCCAGAGCGTCCATTATCTCGGGAATGGCTCTGTCGAACTCTTCCAATGCGTCGGCGTAACCCAAAATATCACGGCGGTGTCCGTAAAGCATATCGTAATCGATAAGGTTAACAAATATAAAACCGTCTTTTTCCTTGGCGAAACGGATGGTTTTTGCTATACCGTCTGTGTTGCCGGTGGTGGGGTTGTTTTCGGAAAATCCGGAACCTGAGAAAATGTCGTAAGTCTTGCCTACGCCAATAACGGGTATGCCGTTTTCGGTAAGTATCTCGGGAACGGTCTTTGCGGCGGGCATCGCGGCGTAATCATGACGGTTGGTGGTGCGGGTATAGCTGCCCGAGCTGCCGATAAAAGGTCTTGCGATAACGCGCCCTATGGTGGCGGCACCGTTGTCGAACATATCTCTTGCAAGACCGCACCAATGGTACAGAGTTTCCAGAGGGACGATATCCTCGTGGGCGGCTATCTGGAAAACGCTGTCGGCAGAGGTGTACACGATGGGGCAGCCTGTTTTTACATGCTCGTCGCCCAGTCGCTGGATTATCTCGGTGCCGGAGGCGACCTCGTTGCCAATGACCTTTCTTTCGATAAGAGATTCAAACTGCTCAATTATTTCCATGGGGAACCCGCGTTCAAAGGTCTGGAAGGGTGTTTTTGTCACCTCGCCCATCAGCTCCCAATGACCCACGATGGAGTCTTTGCCGGCAGACAGCTCGGCGGCTTTTCCATAAACACCGATGGTGGGGGTGTCTGTTTTGCCGATAATGTGCTTCAGTCCCAGCTTTGTCATGTTGGGGATATTCAGCCCGGGCAGACGCTGGAGTATATGCTGCACAGTGGCGGCGCCTGCGTCGCCGTAATCACCGGCATCGGGCAGGGCGCCTATTCCAACACTGTCGAGAACGATAACAAGAACTTTTTTAAACATGGTACTTTTCCTTTTTATTTTTGGGATATTATATATATTATCACCTGCTGCGCATAAATCAAAGCAAAAAATAAACCATTATGCATAAAAAGAATACATATCTTTGTTTACTTTTTGTTTCAAAAGTTGTATTCTTATCAAGAGTAGATGAACTCAAAGAAAACGAAAGGAGAAAAGAAATGAAGAAGAATTTTATCAGACTGCTTAGCCTGATAACCGTGCTGTGCCTTATGGCAATGCCCGCCATGGCTGCTGAAGTCGCTCCCGAAGACATCACTGCTGAAATGATCACCTCCATGTCTCCCGATGAGCTTATGGCTGCCACCGGTCTTAGCCCCGAGGAACTGGTCGCCATCATGGACGAAGTCCTTGGCGGAGAGGCTCCCGTACCCCCCGAAGCTACCGAAGAGGAAGCTCCTGCTGAGGAAGCTCCCGCTGAAGAAGCTCCCGAAGGAGATTACGGCATTATGCCCATCTCCGAAACTGAAGCAGGTCTTACCTTTACCGACGCTGCCGACATCACCGCTGTTGAGGATGTTGCCAAGCTGGTAGAAATGGGCGCCATCGGCGGTTATGAGGATGGCAGCTTTAAACCCGGAAAAACCATTACCCGTGAAGAGATCGCCAAAATGCTGGCTATCGTTGTAGCTCAGCTGGATGGCGAAGAGATCCCTGCCTCCAAGTCCATCAAGTTTACCGACATCGAAGGTCGCTGGTCTCAGGACTATGTAGCCTACTGTGTACAGAAGGGCATGATCGATGGACGCAGCGATACCTATTATGATCGCAGCAGCGATGTTACCGTTACCGAGACTGAAAAAATGATCCTGGCTTACATGGGATTTGAAGGTCTTACCGGCAGCAGCTGGGCTTCCAAAACCAATAACTATGCCGACCTTCTTGATCTGAGAAACGGCGTTATCACTGCCAACGCCGATCCTATCACCCGTGAAGAAGTGGCGATCGTTATCTGCAACGCCATCCAGGTCCTTAAAGACGTGGATATCGAATCCATCATCGCAAACCTGTCTGCTTCCGGCGGCAGCGGCGGTGGAATGTCCGGCGGCGGCGGAGTTCCCGCACCTCCTCCCGGTGGCGGCGGTCCCGTTTCCTTCACCTACTCTCCCACTGTTACCGAGCTTGAAAGCAAAACCTATGACGATGTTGTGTTTGGTGAGTCTGTAAATGCCACCGAAAACGCTGTCCGTGCAAAGGACGCCGTTGCCGCTGTGCTGAACAATCCCACCGTCGTCAAGAGCGCCGGCGATACCGGCGGCGACGCTGCCAGCTTCTATGGCATCAACGCTGCTGTTCTGGCTGCTGACGACGCAACCATCGAGATCAACGGCGGTACCGTAAACACCACTGCCAACGGCGCCAACGGCGTGTTCTCCTATGGCAATTCCGTTATTACCGTTAAGGATCTTGTTGTCCGCACCACCGAGAACGGCTCCGGCGGCATCATGGCAGCCGGCGGCGGTACCCTGTATGCTTCCAACTGTGACGTTGAAACTCTTGGCGGTTCCTCCGCAGCCATCCGCTCCGACAGAGGCGGCGGCACCATGAGAATTGATGGCGGCAGATACATTTCCGGCGGCGGCGGCAGCCCTGCCGTATATGTCACCGCTGATATCGAAGTTAAAAACGCAACTCTCGTAGCAAACACTGCTCAGGGCGTTGTTATCGAAGGCAAAAACTCCGTATATCTTGAAAACTGCGATCTGACCGGCAACATCTGCGCCGAAGGCACCACTGCTGCCGACGACGACGAAAAGAGCAACATCATGGTCATGCAGTCCATGTCCGGCGACTCCGCCATCGGACGCAGCAGCTTCACCATGAAGGGCGGCAAGCTTACTGCTCTGTCCGGCAATATGTTCTACACCACCAACACCTCCAGCGATATCAGCATCGAAAATGTTGAAATGGTTTACGCCAACGATGTATTCCTTATCGCCTGCTGCAACGAGAACGTTCGCGGCTGGGGTACTCCCGGTCTGAACGGACCCAACTGCACCTTCAACGCTACCAACCAGCAGATGAAGGGCGAGATCATTTATGATACCGCCAGCACCCTGAAGTTCAACATTCTTGCAGGCTCCAAGCTGGAAGGCTTCTTCACCTGCCGTGAAAAGTATCAGGGCGGCAAGGGCGTTACCGTAACAGTTGACGCTACCAGCTCCTGGATCGTCACTGCCGACAGCGTTGTAAACACTCTTGTCATCGAAGAAGGCGCTGTTATCACCGCCTCCAAAATGACTGTTGACGGTGTTGAAACTGTCATCGCTCCCGGTACCTACGAAAACGTAGTGCTTTATAAGTAAACGTTGATTTAAGCTGCCATCCCAAATCTCATGGGATGGCAGCTTTTTTGTTGTCCGGAGACAGCGGATGTGATAATATATGATAAATAAAACAGCCGGAGCTTTTGGAAGGATAAAATAATGGAGATAAGAAGATCTACGGAAAAGGATTTTTCCGAAATGATGGAGATTTACGCATACGCCCGGGACTTTATGGCAAAAAACGGCAACCCCGATCAGTGGGGACCCACCAACTGGCCTCCGTCCGACCTGATACACAGCGACATAGCTGCGGGAAACAGCTATGTGTGCATAAACGATGGAAAAGTTGTGGGAACGTTTTACTTCATTCATGGCAAGGACATTGACCCGACTTATGCGAATATAGAAGATGGCGCATGGCTGGATGACAGTCCCTACGGAGTTATACACAGACTGGCAGGCAGCGGCAGCGTTAAGGGTATCGGCGAGTGTTGTATTCAGTGGGCTTTTGAGCAGTGCGGTCATCTCAGAGTGGATACCCATGGCGACAATATAGTGGTGCAGAACCTTCTTAAAAAGCTGGGGTTCACACATTGCGGTACCATTTATGTTGAAGAGGACGACTTTCCCAGACTCGCTTTTGAAAAGGTGGTAAAACAATAAAAATAAGCTGTCATTTCGATAGCGGCGGTACGCCGCTGAGAAATGACAGCTTTATTTGAATTTACAGCATTATCAGCTTGCCGCCGGAGGAGAGGATGTGTTCACCTTTTTCCAGCTTGCAGCCTTCGCCCGCATAGGCGTAGATGATGGCATCGCCGGGAGCACCAAAACCGCCGGGACCCTTTGCCGCGTCCAGCATATCAAGGGTAACATCGCCCATGAAGGTTACGAGGGAGGTGCCAACGGCAGTCCATTTGCTGCCCTCGGTGAGCCAGATCTGCGGGTTGCCGGAGATGGTGCCCTTGAGGTTGGCGTTTACAAAATGGAGATGCTGTTTACGTTCGCTGTCGCCCATGAGGAAATCGCCTTCGATGTCCATTGCTTCGAAGGTGACCTGAATACCATACATCTCAGGACCAACGGTACGGCGGGTAAAATACATACGGTCGTCGGTGAGCTTGGACTCAATGATGATACCGGTCTCGCTGCTGAGCTTGACGTTTTTCATATAAATGTCAACGTTGGTGCTCTTGCACAGCATCACCTGCTGAACGGTGGAAATGGAGCTGTCCTGAATATCGATAACGCCGATATCGTCCCAGTTTTCCATGCCGCCGTGGATAAGCATACCATATTTATCGCAGGTGCATTCACAGTTTTTGGTGACGATAGAGGAGTTGCCGTCCTGAATGAAGATCATGTTTCCGGAGTTAAGACGGCTGTTGTAAAATGCCAGATGGCAGTCGTTGTCGGCATAGCCCACATAACCGTTGCCTTCGCAGTTTACGTTGGAGTCGTTGACCTCGGCATAGCAGTAGCCGCCGCCGGCGTCAGTGGAAACGGCTGCCCATGCGGCAGCGTAAATATCGCAGTTGTAGAAGAAGGACTCGGAATTGTCCATGGAAAGGTGTGTACGGCAGTTGCCTCCAAGACCCAGAGGGTAAGGGGGTTCCATCATGCCGGGACCGATAACGGGCACATAATCCTCAGGCAGGGGACCGCCATAGGAAGCCAGCTTGGAGTTGTATACCTTCAAGGTACCGCCGGAGGTGGCAATGGTGCAGCAGCGGGTAGCGCCGTTGGTAACGATCTCGGAATCTTTGATAACGGTGGAGCCTTTTTCGTAGGTCAGCACGCCTGCGCCTTTGCTGGTAAAGTCGCTGCATCCGGTGCCGGACAGAGCAATGGAAGCCTTGTCTATTTCAACGCTGCTGCCTTCACCTTTGGAAATGATGGCGTTAAGGCAGGGTTCGCTGCTTTCAAAGCTGAAACCTTCGATTTTTTCGGCAGATACAGCCGCATATTCAGGACGGGACTTTTCAGCTGCAACAGCGCCGTCTTCTATCCATATAACAGCTTCGGTAACAGAGGGAACAGCAAATGCGCCGTTGAGTACCTGCACTTCGGGTTTCCTGCGGACGCATGAATTGTGAGCCTGATTCTGATTGGACATCGGGATCCTCCTTTTCAATATTTATCTCAATACAAATGATACCACAATTGGAGCGCGTCGGAAATATCAAATGATGATTTTTTGTTTCAGATATTGCCATATGAAATAAGGGATGATATCATGTTTAAAAGGGGAGATAGAGAATGAATAAATATGATTGGCTCGATGAATACCTGCTTTCCAAACCCGGAGCGGTAAAGGATTTTAAAGAGGAATGGGGCTGGCACAGGTATCAGGTAGGCGGCAAAATGTTTGCAGCCATCTGCCATCCTACCGAAAAATACAGGGAATACGGAGGGCATGAGCTTATCAGCCTCAAATGCGAGCCGTTGCTGGCAGAGGCTTTGCGGGCTGAGTATCCTGATATCCGCCCGGGATTCTATATGGACAAGCGCAACTGGAATTCCATCTTTCTGGACGGAGAACTGCCGGAAGACGAACTGCGCGGGCTGTGCGACCGATCCTATGAACTGGTTTTTGCAAAGCTCACCAAAAAGCTGCAAAAAGAGATACTTGATGCAAACTGAAGATTTGCCTGTAAAAAACAAAAAATTGAAAAAAGATAAAAATAATGCTTGCATTTTCTAAAATAGTATGGTACTATACTTAGGCGCAAAAGCGCACATGCATGCGCCAGTAGCTCAGTTGGATAGAGTGACTGGCTACGAACCAGTAGGTCAGGGGTTCGAGTCCCTTCTGGCGTGCCAAAAATCCGGATACCCTTTAGGGTGTCCGGATTTTTGTTATGTCAGGAGGGCGAGAAGCTCTGAATGAATTGCCGCCAGCGGCAATTCTGTGAGGTCAAACCTGTGGTTTGACCTTGGGTTCAGAGTCCCTTCTGGCGATTTGAATAACCCTTTAGGGTGTCCGGATTTTTGTTATGTCAGGAGGGCGAGAAGCTCTGAATG
>CAZIPP010000010.1:18123-28249 GCA_964541215.1 uncultured Oscillospiraceae bacterium | reverse complement strand
CTCACCCCCGGCTATTTAGCCGGGGGTGAAATGATCAGCTGAGTCGTGAAATGCCGTCTTTCAGGCGGCGGATGGATTCGTCTTTGCCGAGAATAGCGGCGATCTCAACGGCACCGCCGGGAGTGTTCTGCTTGCCGGAAAGGGCAACGCGAACAGGCCAGAGAATAAGACCGTTTTTAACACCAAGCTGTTCAATAAGTCCAAACAGTGCTTCATGCACACCGGTTTCGGACCAGTCATCCAGCGCTTCAAATACAGGAAGTACTGCATTGAGAGATTCCAGAGAGTTTTCAAGCGTGGTCTTCATCTTCTTATGGACATACATCTGTATATCGTAATCGGGAAGAGCATCGAAGAAATCAACTCTTTCGTGGATGTCAGTCAAAACTTCGCAGCGGGACTGTACCAGTGCAGCAATGGCTTTAAGGTCAAGATCGGGGTTCTCGAGACCGATGTAGGGCAGAGCGCGAGCATAGAATTCATCTTCGGGCAAAGCCTTTATATATTCGGAGTTCATCCAGGTGAGCTTGGTTTTGTCAAACACAGCGGGAGATTTTGAAATGCCCTTGATATCAAAAGCCTCGATAAGACCATTCATATCGTAAATTTCCTGCTCGCCTCCGGGACTCCAACCAAGAAGCGCAACATAGTTTACAACGGCTTCGGTAAGATAACCCTCTGCTATAAGGTCTTCATAGGAAGGGTCACCGTGACGTTTGGACATTTTGTGCTGGCTGTCACGCATGACGGGGGAGCAGTGGACATATACAGGAACATCCCAACCAAAGGCTTCGTAAAGCAGATTGTATTTAGGTGCGGAGGAAAGATATTCGGAACCTCTTACCACATGGGTGATGCCCATAAGATGATCGTCGATAACGTTGGCAAAGTTATAGGTGGGAAGACCATCGGATTTAATAAGTACGTTATCATCCAGAGTGTCATTGGGAACAGTAATATCTCCGAAAACAGCATCAGAGAAAGTGGTTGTGCCTTCTCTGGGTATCTTCTGACGGATAACATAAGGAATGCCGGCAGCCATTTTCTCATCGATCTCAGCCTGAGAAAGTTTTGCACAGAATCCATCGTACTTTGCGGTGGGATCAGCTGCGTGCAGTTCTTCCAAACGTTCCTTGGTGCAGAAACAGCGATATGCGGCGCCTTTCTCAATGAGAAGCTCAGCGTATTTGCCATAAATGGGGCGGCGTTCCGTCTGGATGTAGGGACCCACAGGACCGCCGATATCGGGACCTTCATCGTGCTGAAGGTTGCACTCCTTCATAGTTTTGTAGATAACGTCAGTCGCACCTTCTACAAAGCGATCCTGGTCGGTGTCTTCGATTCGAAGCAGGAATTTGCCGCCGAGATTACGGGCAATAAGATAGGTGTAAAGCGCTGTGCGAAGGTTGCCCACGTGCATATATCCTGTGGGGCTGGGGGCAAAACGGGTCCGAATCTCATTCTTGGGGATCCGGTTTTCCATTTCTGCGAAATAATCCATGTTAGTTCTCCTCCGGATTTATCATAGTAACTTCATTTTATTCATCGTATATTCTAGGTTTTTAAGGCGCGGTTGTCAAGTGAAAGAGCTATAATGCAAGGATCATGTGATATTCGTTGACAAGCTTTCCGTCAACGGTGCGCAATGCATCGGGCATGATGGAATTGATGCGGAATCCCATTTTCTCATATAAAGCTCTTCCGCGGTTGTTGCCTTCCATAAAATCCAGTTCAAGATGGGTGATGCCTCGTTCTTTTGCGGCAGCTATCATAGCTTCAAACATTGCGGTGCCGATACCAAGTCCCCAATATCGTTTTCTGATACTGATGCCGATAGAAGCGCGGTGAGCAATACGGTATTTTTCATTAAAAGATAATTGGCAGTTCCCGGCAACATGACCATCGATCTCGCATACGATCATCATTTCATGTGGGGAGTCGTTGAGCCTTTGGATAAAACGTTCTTCCTGTTCAACTGTTTCATTGCATTCGTCAGCGGTCCTGAGCAAAAAGTCTGTTTCTCCACACACATCTTTTATAAACTCTGCAAGTTCAGCGGCTTCCTCAGTCTTTGGCGCTCTGAGTGTGCATTTTGCTCCATTTTTCAATACTGTATATATCGTATCAAATTTCATTTCCCGCACTCCTTATCCAATACCTTTTGAAAACTTCTCCATTGTCATCTTCCATCTCATTTTCAAGAATTCCACCGTTCTTTTCGATTACCTTTGCGGAAGCCAGATTGTCTTTTTTGCAGGTCACTAGAACATTGAAGATCCCCATTGATCGGCACCTTTCAAGCGCCAGAGACAACATGGCGGCAGCATATCCCTGATTGCGCATTGAAGGTCGAACAGAATATCCTATGTGACCGCCTGTTTTTAAAAGGCTCTCGTTCAGTTCAAGCCTTATCTGGAGCATACCTATCGGCTTATCTCCGATAGTTGCAAAATAAGTTACAGATGGCATATATCCGGGGAGTGGATCGACCTTTGCTGCAAGATTTCGTTTCATCCACATGCTGTAGCTGGTTGCGCTGTGGAATCCTGCACCGCCTGCAATAACTGATTCTCCGGCATTGAAGTATTCTTTTCTCATGTCGAGTGCAGAACGTTCCAGCTTGGGGTTGGGCAGAGTGAGCTTTAATGTGTTGGGCATATTGATTACCTCCTGAATAAAAAAGCGGCACAAGCTGTTTGATAAGCTTGTGCCGCGCTGCATTTAAGACTTATATATCAAAAAATGAATGCGCAAAGCCAAGCCCGTCAAAAGCAGAATTTGCTTCAACGTGCATCTGTTCGGTATAAACTTTGCCAAATATGCGCATAGACATTTTGAGATCCTCCAATTTAATTATTGGCAGGATACCACTGCGGAGGTCGTTTGTCAAGCTGAATTTACAAGATGTTGTGGTTATGACATAAAACCCTTGGGATTTATTGACTAACTATGAGTTTTAGGATATAATAAAATGGTTTAATTATGACATAAAGCTGTTATGGTCCTTTTGGACAGCGACTGAATACAAAGGAGTTTATATTTATGAAGAAGTTTCTTGCTCTTGTTTCTCTTATTATGATGTTTGCCATGCTGGCAGGCTGCGGTGATGATACCACTGCTGAATCTGCAGCTCCTGCCGAAAGTGCACCTGCTGAGGTCGTTGCCGAGCCTTCTGAGGAAGTCTCTGAAGAAAGTACTTCCGCTCAGAGCAGCGAGCCCCTTGTTATCGGCGGCGCGTCTGCTGAAGATGACAGCGTTGCAGCTGTTGCTCCCACTGAAGCGGCTGCGATCAACGAAGAGGATTTTGTGGTTGTAATTGGCGGCGGAGAACTTACTTTCGATATGACCATGGATTCTGTTTTTGAGCTGCTCGGCACCGAGTATGAATACTCTGAAGCTATCAGCTGTGCTTACGATGGTATGGACAAGACTTTCGCATATTCTGACATTGAGGTCTATTCCTGGCCTGACGGTGAGATCGACCGTGTCAGCGAGTTCCTTATTCTCTCCGATATCTGCACCACTGCCAGAGGCATCACTGTCGGTTCTACCCTCGATAATGTTATCTCTGCTTATGGTCAGGGAACTGAAGTTGGTTCCATGGTGGAATATGAAGCACTTGGTCGTCTTATCAGCTTCAATATAGTTGATGGCGTTGTTGCTGATATTGACTTCATGACTGTGCAGGAAGACTGATTTTTCGAAAGGAAATGCTTTGATTTCAAAGCATGATATCAATGAAGAAGATTATACTGCTTATTACCATCCTGGCTATGCTGCTTGCATTTACTGCCTGCGATGATAAGACACAGGAGAGCATCGATTCTCCTGAACTGTCTCAATCCGAAACTGAAAATTCTGAGCCTGAGGTTATTGAACCCCAGATACCTCAAACGGCCAGAACAAGACCCCAGACGACTGATGAGCTTTATAGTAAATGGTTAAGTCTTGGCGTAGTCAGCGAAGACAGACGCGCAATGGCTGTATCTAACAGTGAACTGTGTCAGATGCTTAACAGCCTGCTTGGATATGATCTGAGCGGTGTTCACAGGTATTATGATATTCTCCGCCAGGATGAATACTACAATGATGTCATGGCGATCGACGCTATGGGTATCCTTACCGGTTCCAACGGTTATTTTATGCCTGAAGAACCTGTTACAAGAGAACGCGCAATGACTGCGCTTGTCAAAGCCTTTGGTACTATTACCGATGATGAAGGTGCAACATCGTATTCCGACGATGAACTGATCTCTGACTGGGCAAGAAACGCCTGCTTGCAGTTTGACCGGAACAACTGGTATGTCGGCGACGCTTTGCGCCCTCAGGATAATATCACTCAGGGCGAATTGCTTTGGATGATGGACAAGCTTGTCAATGATGTTGTCAGCGGCGGAGATCTTTCCGGCACTTATTATTCGGGTATTATGATCACCGGCGGTACTGTAAACATATCTGATGCTGTTATCTACGGCAGTGTGTATGTTATGTCCGGTGCAGGAGAAGTGAATGTGAACATTTCCAACAGTGTTGTTACCGGCAGCATCTACATCGGCAGAGGTATCAAGAGCACCAGCGATGTTATGCCTGCGGTTTCGGTAACAGCAAGTGAGGTCGGTGCGATATACTGTGATTTCCCGTCTGCTGTGCTGATCAACGGTAATGTTGATGAAATGTATGTAAATGAAGCGGTGGAGCTTTCTCTTGGAGAAAGTGCTGTTGTAAGCTTCTTTGTGGCCGATAATGTTGCGAACGTTTCCGGTACCGGCAGCATTTCCATGGCAATTATTAATGAAAATGCCACCGGCTCCAGCTTTGCCTCTGCTCCTGATGTTTATTTTGATGCTCCCGGCTGCTATTACAGCGGACCTGAAACAGGTTTCCTTGTTATCCTTGGTAAAACATACCTTGTAGGTGAAGGCGGAGAACTGTATAAGGGCTTTGTTATGGTCGGCGAGGATGAGTATTACTTTGACGACAATGGAGTTATGGCTACCGGTCTTGTTGAAATAGACGGTGTTGAATACCTGTTTGGCGATGATGGCGTGCTTATCAGCGGTTTTAAGCATGTTAACGGCAATATTTGCTATTTTGATATTAATGGTCAGATGCTTACCGGTCGCCAGACGATTGGTGATTACGATTACATTTTCGACCAGTCGGGAATACTGCAGACAGGACTTTTCCGGTATGAAGGGTTCGATTATATATCTGACGCAAATGGTATTCTTGTACTAAATGGTCTTGCTGAGCTGGACGGCAATATCTATGCTGCCGGTGAAGATGGTATTCTTTTATCTGGAGTAGTTGAGTTCGAGGATGCAGCTCACTGGTTTGATCCCGAAACCTATGCAATGGTCAAGAACACTCAGATCGACGATATGTTGATCGATGAAAACGGTGTTATCACCAATTTCGATGGCGGCAGGATATCCAGCGGTAATGACGAACTGGACGACATGCTCGATGAGATCATTGCCGAACTTTGCACAGAGGATATGACCCTTGAAGAAAAAATGTGGGAAGTTTACGCATGGACAAAGGTAAATATCCGTTATCGCTCTACCCCTATTGATCTTTCTCAGGGGTATACTGAGGAAATAATCATTGAACATGGTCTGAATACCATAGAGACCAGACGCGGTGCCTGCGAGCATTTTGCCATTGTTAACGCTCTGTTGTTCAATCGTCTTGGCATTGAAACAGAACTTATTCAGGGATACAGACTTTCTCTTAATTACGGCGACTGGTCTGATCATTCATGGATCCTTGCCAAAACAGAAGATGGGCTTTGGTACCACTATGACGCGCTGTTTGAGTATACCAATCTTGGCATCGATCGCAGTGCGTTTGGAAAGACGGACGCTGAAATGACTTCCCATCACACTTGGGAAGCGGAAGATTATCCGGTGTGCGACGGCGAAACAGTTTATACTGAAGACTGATTTGGAGGCTTATATGTTTCTTCTTGATAGTATAAAGCGCTCTGCTGATTTGGGAAGAGATGCAGTGGTTCATAAAGACGGTCGGATGAGCTATGCTCAGCTTGATCGCCGCAGCGGTGCTTTTGCCGGATATCTTATTAGTCTGAGCAGGAGTAAGCGTCCGGTGCTGATCTACGGGCATAAGGAGGCAGATTTCCTTTCATGCATGTTTGGCAGCCTCAAAGCTGCAAGAGCCTATGTACCTGTTGATATCTCATTTCCTCAGGACAGGCTTGAACAGGTAATTGCCGATGTTCAGCCGGAGGTGATAGTTGACTTTACCGGCACACGGGAAGATGGTATTCACCCTGATGAACTGGAGCGTATCATGCAGCAGTTTGATGGGTTTGAACCCGATAAATCAGATTGGGTCCGGTCTGAAGATACCTGTTATATGATTTTCACTTCCGGTTCCACCGGAAAACCCAAGGGAGTGCCGATCAACCTCCGCAATCTTGAGAACATGTTTGACTCGGCTAAAGAAATTTGCGGTACCGGAGACGGCGGAGTATGCCTTAATTCTGTTTCATATTCCTTTGACCTTTCTGTAATAGCTGTTTGGGTCGCCGTTGGTCTTGGAATGACGCTTTATACCATCGATAAGAAGACTACTGAGAACTTTAAGGAAATGTTTGAAGCTTTGAGGATCTCAGACATTACCTTGTGGGTCACAACACCTTCTTATGCTGAAGTATGCGTAATGAGCGATGACTTCAATGAGTCGCTTATGCCAAAGGTTCAGAAATTTTTCTTCTGTGGTGAGATACTTACCAACAAGCTTGCCGGAGCACTCATAGAAAGATTCCCCAAAGCAACTGTTTTGAACACTTATGGTCCCACTGAGGCCACCGTATTCGTAACATCGGTCGAAGTCACTCGTGAGATGGCAGATTCCTCAGAGCCTCTTCCTGTGGGACGCTTCTTTGATTCAATAACTCCCCGTATCGTTGATGAAGAGGGAAGACCTGTTGCTGACGGCGAAAAAGGTCAGCTGCAGCTTATTGGCAACAGTGTATCTGTTGGATATTTTGGTCGTCCCGACTTAAATGAAAAGTCATTCTTTGATATTGAGACAGACGGCAGGATAAAGCATGGATACAATACCGGCGATATTTGCTATATGATCGGAGACATGCTTCACTACTGCGGTCGAAACGATCTGCAGATCAAGCTCAATGGTTTCCGCATCGAGATAGAGGACATCGAGAAAAACCTGATGAAGCTGCCTTCTGTAAAAAGGGCTGCTGTGTGTCCTGTTTATGTTGATGGTAAGGTGGAAAGCCTTGTTGCATTTGTATTGCCGGAAGGCGAAAGTGATCTTCCAAAGCTCAAACGAATCAATGCCATGAAAACAGAGCTTGGACAGCTGGTGCCTTCATATATGATACCAAGAAAGTTTGTTTTGAAAGATTCGCTTCCCACCAATGCCAACGGCAAGGTGGATAAAAAGGCGCTGCTTGCGTCACTTTAAACGGAGTACCAAATGATACCATACGAAGGTTTACTGTTCTTTTATATACTTGCAGCTGTGCTTGTGGTGTCTGCTGTTCTGGGATTTTTGGGGATCAACCAGAAATACTGGGGGTTAATCGCCACGCTTTTCATGCTCGCAGCCATATTTGAGTCAGGTCAGGAATGGCTTTTGACAGGCTTTGTTGCTTTTGAGATCATCATTCTTTACCTGTACTCAACGATCAGAAAAAAAGGCAAAAATTGCCTTGTGTGCTGGTTGTTTGTATTTTTGTCCATAGCGCCTCTGGTGTTTTCCAAGCTCAGTGGAATACTTACAGGCAGCGTTATTGGATTTCTCGGCATTTCCTATCTTACATTCAAGTCTGTGCAAATAATCATTGAGACTTATGATGGGCTTATCGAAAAACTCAATTTTATAGACATACTGTATTTTATCCTGTTTTTCCCAACTGTATCGTCCGGTCCGATCGACAGATACAGAAGGTTCAGCGACGATATCAACGCAAAGCGTTCAGGGGAAGAATACGCCGAGCTTTTTAAAAAGGGTGCGTGGAAGCTTATGACAGGCGTGTTTTACGGTCTTGTTATAGGCAACCTTATCAACACCTTCTGGCTTTCAAAGATCCCAGATACGGGTTTCTTTAACCACTGGCAGTACATGTATGCCTATACCTTCTACCTGTTTTTCAACTTTGCCGGTTACAGCCGCATGGCCATTGGTACAGGGTATATCATGGGAGTCAAGGTCCCGGAAAACTTTGACATGCCCTTTATCAGTAAAGACCTGAAAGATTTCTGGTCCAGATGGCATATCAGCCTGTCCACCTGGTTCAGAGACTATATCTACACCAGATTTGCTGCTGTGAGCCTGCGCAGCAAATGGTTTAAAAATGTTTATATGGGAAGCTACATAGGCTATATAATCACCATGACTGTTATGGGTTTCTGGCATGGCTTTGAGCTTCACTATATAGTTTATGGCATTTATCATGGCGTTCTTATGTGCGCCAATGATGTTATTGAGCACAAATGGAAAAATTATAAAAAAATCAGACGGAAGGATAAGGCGTGGCCTGTTATGGCGCTTATCACATTCCATCTTATCAGCTTTGGTATGCTCATTTTCTCGGGCAGAATATTCTAGGAGGAAGAACAATGAAAGAAACTTTGAAAGAACTTATTGCTGACGTTTCCGGCTTTGACCCCGAAGATATAACTGATGATATCGACTTTTTTGAAGAAGGAATACTGGATTCATTCGGCGTTGTTCATCTTCTTGTTAAAATAGAAGAAAGCTTCGGCAAGAAGATAAATATTGCCGAGATAGTTCGTGACGATATCAATACCATGGATAAGCTTATCGCCATGGTTGAAAATGTATGATGAAAAAAATTCTTATCAGTACGCTTTGTTCTGTTTTGGCAATAGTTGTTCTTGTGGCAGCTGTTTTAGGGATCTCCAGCGCGGCTGTGCCTGAATACACAAGCCTTACGGGGTATGAGTATACTACCGAAAAAGTAAAAGGCGAGGCTATTATAAAGAGTGCTGCCGAAGAGGACGATACCATTTTCCTGTTTGGATCTTCCGAACTCAGTACTACCATGATTAAGTCCCATCCTGCCAATTTCTTTACTGAGTATGATTTCGGCTTCGATGTCTGCACTGTTGGACGTGGTTCCAGCCAGAGCCTTATCCATGCGCTGATACTGGCGGGCAACGGCGAAAGCCTGAGAGGCAAGAAGGTCGTATTTATGATCTCTCCGCAGCATTTTGTTGACGATGGCATTGCCTCCGATATGTTTGTTGCCAATTTTTCTGAGCAGCAGTATCTGGACGCTATGATGTCCGACGAATTGAGCGAGGAAATGAAGCTGTTTCTTTCCACCCGTGTCAGGGACTGTTTTGACAGGTATGAGGAGGAATACGAGGATCCCGGTTTTGAAAGCTCAAGACGCTTGGCTGATCAGATGTTGTCTGCCGGCTCCGATATTCCCGCTGTGGGACTGTATCTGATGAAGCCTTATTACGCTCTTGAAAGTGGACTGTTTACCATCAGAGACAATGTTACCGCGTCCAAGGTCATTAGAGGATTTGAGGATGTTAAGGGTACTCCTGTTTCTGATTTTGACTGGGATACCTACCGTCAGGAAATGATCGGTCTTGGCGCAGCCGAATCCGATAATAACGACTTTGGTATACTTAACGACTATTACAATACCAACATCGGCAAGAAGCTGGCTCGAATGGCCAACAAGGACGCTGATCTTTCCTATTCTGTATCGCAGGAATACGAGGACTTGCAGAATCTCATAAGACTGTGCGATACTTTTGAAATCGATGCACTGTTTGTCCATACGCCGCTTCACGGTACTTGGAGCGATTACTGCGGCTTTACCGCTGACGAGCGCATGGAATATTACGACAATGTTCGTGCGATTCTGGATGAGTCGGGATATGATTATCTTGACCTTACCGCAAAAGAATACGACAGCTATTACCTTTGTGACGTAATGCACATCGGTTGGCTGGGATGGGTGGATATCAATGAAGCAATTTGTGAATTCTATTACGAAGATAAGTGACTTTTTTGCCGCCAACAGCTGGAGCCGCGTACTGTATTACGCCTTTGTGGTGCTGGCGCTCATCTTGATGTTTGCTCTTATTGAGCA
>CAZIPP010000010.1:0-18023 GCA_964541215.1 uncultured Oscillospiraceae bacterium | reverse complement strand
TCCTTGCTGTCGATACAGAAGTAACCGTGACGCATGAACTGATAGAAAGCAGGAGCTTTTGCGCCATTTACGCTGCTTTCGATCTTGCAGCCCTTGAGGATCTTGAGGGAATCAGGGTTGATGAAGTTGACAAAGTCGATCTCATTGCCGTCTTCGTCTACACCGCCCTCAGGATCGGGAACAGAGAACAGATTATCGTAAAGTCTTACTTCGCAATCAAGAGCGTCAGACGCATTGACAAAGTGGATGGTGCCCTTTATCTTACGTCCGTCGGCAGCGTTGCCGCCTCTGGATTCCGGATCATATTCGGCGTATACTTCCAGAATACTACCGTCATCATCCTTCTTGCAGCCGGTACATTTTACGATGTAAGCGCCTTTAAGACGAACTTCGTTGCCGGGGAACAAACGGAAGTATTTCTTGGGCGGTTCTTCCATAAAGTCTTCGCGCTCGATCCAAAGCTCTTTGGAGAAGGTTACGATGCGGTTGCCTGCGGACTCGTCTTCAGGGTTGTTTTCAACGGAAAACTCTTCTGTCTGACCTTCGGGATAATTGGTTATTATCAGCTTTAGAGGATCGATAACGCCCATTACGCGGTTAGCGGTGGCGTTCAGGTCTTCACGAAGACAGTGCTCAAGGAAAGAATACTCAACAGTGCTGTCGTTCTTGGCAACACCGATGCGTTCACAGAAGTTCTTTATGGATGCGGGAGTATATCCACGGCGACGCAGACCACACAGGGTGGGCATACGGGGATCATCCCAACCGGATACATAGTTTTCTTCAACCAGACGGCGCAGCTTTCGCTTGGACATAACGGTGTAGTTGATGCCGAGACGGGCAAATTCTATCTGACGGGGAGTGGAGGGAACGGAGACATTTTCGATCACCCAGTTGTACAGGGGACGATGGTCTTCGTATTCCAGAGAACACAGGGAATGGGTAATGCCTTCAAGCGCGTCCTGAATAGGATGAGCAAAATCGTACATGGGGTAAACGCACCATTTTGTGCCCTGACGGTGATGCTCGACATATCGGATGCGGTAGATAACGGGGTCGCGCATATTGAAATTGCCGGAAGCAAGGTCTATCTTTGCGCGGAGAGTGTGGCTTCCTTCGGGGAACTCGCCGTTTTTCATGCGCTCAAAAAGGTCCAGGCTTTCTTCAATGGGACGGTCACGCCAGGGACTGACGGCAGGTTTGCCTACATCACCGCGGTTTGCCTTGAATTCCTCGGGAGTGAGCTGGCAGACATAGGCCAGCCCTTTTTTTATCAGCTCAACAGCGTATTCATATGTTTCGGGGAAATAGTCGGAGCCATAGAAGAAACGGTCATCCCAGTCGAAACCGAGCCAGTGGATATCTTCCTGAATGGCATCCACGTATTCGGTATCTTCCTTTGCGGGGTTGGTATCATCCATACGGAGGTTGCAGATACCGCCGTATTTTTCGGCTGTGCCAAAGTCTATGCAAAGAGCTTTGCAGTGACCGATGTGAAGGTAGCCGTTGGGTTCGGGCGGAAAACGGGTATGCACCTGCATACCTTCACAGCGTCCACCCGGTGCCAGATCCTCTTCGACAAATGCGTGTATAAAGTTCTTTGGAGATTCGTTGATAATGACTTCGTCTGCCATGTGTATATTTACTCCTTAATCAGTGATCATTTGTTCATGCATTAATAACTTATTATATACTATATGTTCCCAATTGGCAAATAAAAAAACAATATGTAAATTATAAAAATTATACTTTAAAAATTGCGCGGTTTATATTAGAATATCAGAAGAAGATAGAAGGGGGTTGAAACCGATGCCGGCTTATAAACGCGTTTTGCTTAAAATAAGTGGTGAAGCTCTTGCCGGAGGCAAGGGAAGCGGACTCGATTTTGAGTTTATCGGCAATGTTTGTGACGTATTAAAAAAATGTGTTGATGCAGGTGTACAGGTAGGTATCGTTGTTGGCGGCGGTAACTTCTGGAGAGGTCTGAAACAGGGTGTTGGCATGACCGACAGAACCAGAGCAGACCACATGGGTATGCTTGCCACAACTTTGAACTGCCTTGCGGTTGCAGACAGTCTCGAACAGAGAGGTGTCGAAGTTCGGGTTCAGACAGCCATTGAGATGAGAGCTATCGCTGAACCGTATATCCGCAACAAAGCTATCCGTCATTTTGAAAAGGGAAGAGTGGTTATTTTCGGTTGTGGTACCGGCAACCCGTTCTTCTCTACAGATACCGGCGCTGTTCTGAGAGCTGCCGAGATCGAGGCTGACGTGATATTGCTTGCCAAGAATATCGATGGCGTTTATGATGCCGACCCTGCCAAGGTCGCAGACGCAAAGAAATTCGACGCCATTACTTACGACGATGTTCTGGCCAAACACCTTGGAGTTATGGACTCGACTGCCACGTCGCTGTCTATGGATAATCATATACCAATTATCGTTTTTGCTCTCAGCGACCCTGAGAATATTTACAGAGCCGTTATGGGTGAAAGAATCGGCACTATAGTAAAGGAGGAAATATAAATGTCAGATTACAAAGAATATACTTCCAAAATGGATAAGACCCTTGAGGTCCTTGGTCAGCAGTTTGCCGCCGTCAGAGCAGGCAGAGCCAATGCTGCCGTACTTGATAGAATTACCGTTGAATACTATGGTGTCGAGACTCCGCTTAACCAGATCGGCACTATTGCTTCTCCCGATCCCCGTACTTTGACTATTCAGCCTTGGGATACTACCCTTCTTAAAGGCATTGAGAAGGCCATTCAGGCTTCTGATCTTGGTATCAATCCCCAGAACGACGGTCGCGTTATCCGCCTGTCCTTCCCTCAGCTTACTGAGGAACGCCGTAAAGACCTTACCAAGCAGGTCAAAAAGTATGGCGAGGAGTCCAAGGTCGCTATCCGCAATATCCGCCGGGATGCTATTGAGCGCTATAAGGGCGACAAGAAAAAGTCTGTCATTACCGAAGACGACCTGAAAAAGATCGAAAAGGATCTTCAGGACGTTACCGACAAGTATATTAAAGACATCGACGCACTTTGCGCCAAGAAGGAAAAGGAACTGATGGAAATTTAAGTTCCAATAATCATGTTTTCACAGTCAAGGCAGGAATCGGCTCGGATGATAAATCCGAGCCGGATTCCGGTTGCCTTGGCATTTACGCTATTTTGCCATAAAATACCAACTTTGGGAGCCGCATATGCAGCTGTTTAAGAATAATAAAAACTCAAAAACAAAGGTAGACATGAATGCTCTGCCTGCACATATTGCCATTATTATGGATGGAAATGGTCGATGGGCTCAGAATAGGGGATTGCCCAGAACTGCCGGTCATGCCGCCGGCGCGGAGACTTTTCGCACCATTGCCACATATTTGAAAGATATAGGCGTAAAATACATGACAGTCTATGCTTTTTCAACTGAGAACTGGAAGCGTTCTCAGGACGAGGTATCGGCTATAATGAGTCTTTTGGAAAAGTATCTTTACGAAGCCATTGAAAAGATGGAAAAGGATAATATCAACCTTACCATCTTTGGAGATACTGCACCCCTTTCACCTGAACTGCGCAGTCTTATCGATCGGACTAATGATATATCCAGCCACATTGACGGTTTCAAGGTCAATGTCTGTCTTAATTATGGCGGACGTGATGAGATAGTCCATGCAGCCAAAGAGTATATGAGATCCGGCGGAGATCCCGACCGGTTGACGGAGGAAGTTTTCTCCAATTATTTGTACTCAGCGGGTGTTCCTGACCCTGAGCTTATAATCCGTCCGGGCGGAGAGTACCGTGTAAGCAACTTTTTGCTTTGGCAGTGTGCCTATTCCGAATTGTATTTTACCGACCTTTACTGGCCTGATTTTACCGGGGCTGATATTGACCGTGCTATTGCATGGTATCAGGGAAGATCCCGGAGATTCGGAGGCGTAAAATGAAGTCAAGATTACTTGTTGCCTGCGTATGTATACCGTTGCTGCTGGTTGCCATTTATCTGCTCCCTGTATGGGTAACGGTGCTGCTCGTGGCTTTGGTTTCTGCCATTGCGACTTATGAGCTTATGAGCTGTGTTGGCATTGGTCAAAACAGACGTATACTGTTGTATTGCATGGTGGTCAGCTTTGCCATACCGTTTTGGTGCTGGTTTGGCAGCCCCTCTGTTTTGGGCGCGTGGGTCATTTTTGGTCTGTTTCTGCTCCTTTTTGTTGAAGCGATTTTCTCCAATAAGACCGTGGATTTCAGCCATATAAGCATGGCTATGTTTTCTGCGCTGCTGATGCCTTATTTTCTTTCTGCTTTTGTCAGACTGCGTGTTGCCGAAAACGGCGAAATGCTGATAATACTTCCGCTTGTGGTGGCGTTTATCGCTGACGCTGCTGCCTTGTTTGCAGGCATGCTCTTCGGCAAGCATAAGCTTGCTCCTGCGATAAGCCCCAAGAAAACTGTTGAAGGTGCGGTAGGTGGTTTTGTCGGCGGTCTTTTGGGAAGCGTCATCTATGCTGTTGTTGCGGGCATGATTTGGAATATAGACACCAACATTGCCGCGTTTGCGGTTTATGGAGCTGTCGGTTCTCTGATATCCATGATCGGTGACTTGTCTTTTTCACTTATAAAGCGCCAGTATGGCATAAAAGACTATGGCAATCTTTTGCCCGGTCATGGCGGCATACTCGACAGGTTCGACAGCGTTGTTTTTACAGCTCCGCTTGTTGAGCTGATGGTAGCCATACTTCCTGCGGTGATTTGATATGAGTATAAAGAGAAAAGTGTCTTTGCTTGGTTCCACCGGTTCTATCGGTCGTCAGTCTTTGGAGGTTATGGAATCACTGGGTTATGAGTGTGCTGCGCTGACTGCCAATACCGGAGTTGATCTGCTGGAAACTCAGGCAAGAAAATTTAAACCCAAACTTGCTGTCCTTTTTGATGAAAAGGCTGCATATGATTTAAAAGTAAAGCTGGCTGACACTTCGGTAAAAGTGTTGTCCGGTATGGATGGTCTCATCGAGGCTGCTTCTGCTGAAGAAGCTGATACCGTTATAACTGCCGTATCGGGTATGATCGGTCTTCGTCCCACACTTGCTGCCATTGATGGGAAAAAACGTATCGCTCTTGCCAACAAAGAGACTCTTGTCTGTGCAGGTGAATTGGTGATGGACAGAGCTGAACAGCAGGGTACAGAGATAATACCGGTGGATTCCGAACATTCCGCTTTGTTTCAAAGCCTTCATTCCGGCAAAAGCTCCGAGGTTGAAAAGCTTATTATTACTGCTTCCGGCGGACCTTTCTTTGGAAAGACCCATGCTGAGCTTGAAAATGTGACCGTTGGTATGGCGCTGAAGCACCCCAACTGGAGCATGGGACGAAAAATAACCATAGACTCTGCAACAATGATGAATAAGGGGCTTGAGGTGATAGAGGCAATGCGCCTTTATCGTATGCCCCTTGATAAAATTGAGATCGCCGTTCATCGTCAAAGCATTGTCCATTCTCTGGTAGAGTTTGTTGACGGTTCTGTTATTGCTCAGCTCGGTACTGCCGATATGCGCTTACCCATCCAATACGCGCTTACTTATCCGGACAGAACTGTCGGTCCCGGAAGTAAGCTGGACCTTTTTTCCTGCGGAGAGCTGACTTTCCGGAAGCCGGATTATGAGACCTTTACCTGTCTTTCGGCAGCTATGGAAGCAGCGCGAAGAGGCGGAACTGCCTGCGTTGCCATGAATGGCGCGGATGAGGTCGCTGTTGCTGCATTTCTTGAAGGGAAGATTGGCTTCAATGATATTGGCAGACTTGTTTGGAAAGCAATGGAGCACGACAGCTTTATCGAAGATCCACGACTTGAAGATATCCTTGACGCTGACAGAGAAGCCAGAAGGTTTGTTGCGGACAATATCAATTAAGGAACGTATCTGCAATGTATGTAATTTTCGCGATCATCATTTTTGGACTGCTTATAGCTGTTCATGAGTTTGGACATTTCATAACCGCCAAATTTCTTGGCGTTCAGGTAAACGAGTTTGCTCTGGGCATGGGACCTGTTCTTTACCGAAACACGAAGCATGAGACCGTGTTCTCTTTGCGGCTTTTGCCTGTGGGCGGCTTCTGCGCCATGGAAGGCGAGGATGAGATATCGGATAATCCCAGAGCGTTCTCATCGCAAAAGGCATGGAAGAGAATAATTATCCTCGTGGCAGGTTCATTTATGAACTTCCTGACCGGATTTCTGATCGTCTGTATCATCCTTTCCCAGAACAGTTTTTTTTCCTCCAGAACTGTAGAGGGTTTTCTTGGTGAAGTGGAGTATTCGGGAGCTTCCGGCATTCAGCCCGGTGATACTATCGTAAACATTGACGGCGAACACATTTGGACCATCAATGATCTTGACCTTGTTATTTCCCGGTCTGACGATGAGTATTTTGATGTTACCGTTGTTCGTGACGGCAAAAAAGTTGAGCTTGAGGATCTGCACATCAGTAAGCAGCTTTTTGTTGTTGACGATCAGCAGGAGTATTTATTCGGTCTTCAGTTGCGTGTTGAGGAAAAAACCTTCCTGAATGTTATAAAATACGGATGGTTCCATGCTCTTGATTTTGTCAAGATGGTACGGCTTGGACTGCTGGATATTATAACAGGATCTGCCGGAATAAATGATATGTCCGGCGTTGTGGGTATTGTTGACACCATGAATGAGGTCGGCACTCAGTCTGCCACAAAAACTATCGGATTTTTGAATGTTGCTTACCTTGGAGCATTTATCGCGGTCAACCTTGCTGTTATGAATATGCTGCCGTTTCCCGCGCTGGACGGCGGTCGAGTGTTTTTCCTGCTCATAACTGAAGTGATAGAAAAGATAACAAGACGTAAGCTGGATCCCAAGTATGAGGGATATGTTCATATGGCAGGTCTGTTCCTGCTGCTGGGACTGATGCTTATTGTTACTGCCAATGATATATTGAGACTGATAGGATTAAAATAATGACAAGACAGATAAATGTCCGAAATATAAAAATCGGCGGTGGTGCGCCTGTATCTATACAGTCCATGACCAACACTCCTACAGAGGATGTTGAGCGTACCGCTGCTCAGATAAAGCAGCTGCAGGACGCAGGATGTGAGATAGTTCGCATTGCCGTTCCCAATATGAAAGCTGCACAGGCCATTGCGGATATCAGAAAGCTTACCGATATGCCGCTGGTGGCTGATATTCACTTTGACCATAGGCTTGCCCTTAAAGCAGTGGAAAACGGCATAGATAAGATCCGCATAAATCCCGGCAACATTGGCGACGAAGGCAAAGTCAGGGAAGTTGCCGATGCCTGCAGGGAAAAGGGAATACCCATCCGCATTGGCGTAAATGCCGGTTCTTTGGAAAAACGTCTTTTGGAAAAATATGGCGGTCCCACTGCCGAAGCGATGGTCGAAAGCGCTTTTGACCATATTGCTTTACTGGAAAACAACGGGTTTTACGATATCTGCGTATCGCTTAAAGCGTCTTCTGTTCCGCTGACAATGGCGGCTTACAGGCTGATGAGCGAAAGAAGCGAATATCCGCTTCATCTTGGAGTTACTGAGGCGGGAACCGAAGAAATGGGTGTTGTAAAATCTGCCATGGGTATTGGCGGTCTGCTTTGCATGGGGATAGGAGATACTTTGCGTGTATCTTTGTCTGAAGATCCTGTAAAGGAGATTGCTGCCGCAAAGCGTATCCTTACTGCTGCCGGACTTAGGCGGTTTGGTCCGGAAGTCATTTCCTGCCCAACCTGCGGAAGAACAAAGATCGATCTTTTTGGTCTTGCCAAAGATGTTCAGAAACGCCTGGAAGGCTATACCGAGCCGATAACAGTTGCTGTTATGGGCTGCGTTGTCAATGGTCCCGGTGAGGCTTCCCACGCTGATGTGGGTATTGCCGGCGGAGATGGTGTGGGCGCTGTGTTCGCGGGAGGAAAGCTTCTTCGCACAGTACCTCAGGAAGCTTTGGCAGACGAACTTATGATAGAAATACATAGAATGATCGGTGAAACCAATGAATAACAATCCAGAATTGCTGGCGCTGTTTTCTGAATACAAGCCGTCCGAAGAGATAAAAACGCTTCTGGACGGCTGTACTATACAGTCAGCGACTATTGACCCTGCCAAACGCCGCATAAGCGCCGTTATAGCTCCAAAACATTATATTGCGTCTGATTCCATGGAAGAACTGAAAAGCCAACTGTCGAAGCTGTACGGTCTTAAAAAGCTGGCCTTTGAACCAAAGTATCCGGAACAGCTGTTTTCAGATGCTGTCCCCGAGCTGGCAGAGGCTGTTATCGATGTTTGCCCTTCGGCAGTTACATCCCTTTCCGAAGCCGTTTGGGAGCTTGAGAACGATACCATAGTTGTTCATCTTAAAAATAATGGCGCGGAGCTTATAAGACAGAATAAGAAAGCCGCGATTGATAAAGCCTTTCAGCTGTTCGACAAACGATATGAGTTTGAAGTCGTTGCAGGTCAGGAGCTTTCCGATGAGATGATATCTCAGGCAGCGGAGCAGCTGAAGCAAAAAGCCATGGCAGAGGACAAGACCAAGGCTGCCAAAAACGCCGATTCAGGCTCGCTTATATATGGCAAGCCAATAAAGGGCGATCCTATCGACATTGGTGAGATAAGCTTTGATCTGGCAACGGTGATTTTTGAGGGCAAGGTTTTTGCTGTCGAGCATAGAGAGACAAGAAATAACGGCGCGTATGTGATATCCTTTTCCGTTATGGATGATACAGGCGGCGTAAAAGTCACCAAATTTATGAGCGATGGTTTCAAACCCATACTCGATGGCATTTCCGTTGGGATGTGGGTCAAAATACTTGGCCGCGTATCAGCCGACAGATATACGGAAGAGCTTGTTATCGAGCCCAAAAGTATTGAAAAAACAACTCACTGCGAGCGTATGGACAACTGCGATGTCAAACGTGTTGAGCTGCATATGCATACCAAGATGTCTGCCAAGGATGCGTTGACAGATCTTGGTGATATAATAAAGCGTGCCGCCAAATGGGGACATAAAGCGATTGCGCTGACTGACCATGGCGTTGTTCACTCTTTCCCTGATGCGTATAAAGCCGGTAAGAAGCACGGTATCAAGGTGCTTTTGGGTTGTGAAGGCTATTTTGTCGATGATGTTAACGGCAGAACCATGCAAAAACGCAGCGCCGTTATTGGCAGCGGTGATTTCAGCCTTGATGATGAGTATGTTGCCTTTGACCTTGAGACTACGGGACTTGACCCAAGACGTGATACTATCACTGAAATAGGCGCTGTGCGCTGCCGTAACGGAGAGATAATCGACCAGTTCCAGACATTTGTTGCCATAGACAGGAAGCTGGATCAGAAGATCATTGAGCTTACGGGTATCACTGATGAAATGCTGGAAGGCGCTCCGTCTTTGGATGAAGCGCTCAGAGCGTTTATAAATTTCTGCGGGACAAGCCCTCTGGCGGCTCATAACGCTCAGTTTGATGTCAGCTTCATCAATGGCGGATGCCAGAAATGCGGTCTGAATTTTGAGATAACCTCTGTCGATACGCTTATCCTTGCGCAGAAGCTTATGCCTGACCTTGTTAAGCACAAGCTGAATACCGTTGCGGACACCCTTGCGCTTCCTGCTTTCAACCACCACAGGGCTGTGGATGACGCAAGAACAGTGGCTTATATGCTCCAGCCCTTTTTTGAGATGCTCAGGAGAAAGGGCGTTGCAAGACTCAGCCAGATCGATCCTGCTGTTGCCGATGTTATATACAGCGACAAAATGCAGAAGCAGGCTGCCAAGCATATTATTCTTATTGCCAAAAATCAGACCGGTCTGCGCAACCTGTATAAGCTGGTTACACTCAGCCATCTGAAATACTTTTACAGGAAACCCAGAATACCAAAGTCTGTACTCGACAGAAACCGTGAAGGTCTTATTGTCGGTTCTGCCTGTGAAAGCGGCGAGCTTTTCTCTGCCATGGTCGAAGGGGCTTCTGATGAAGAGCTGGAACGAATCGCTTCGTACTATGATTTCCTTGAGATCCAGCCTGTCTGCAACAATATGTTTTTGATAAACGATGGCAAAGCAGAGGACGAGGAACAGCTCAGAAACTTCAACAGACGTATCGTGGCTCTGGCAGACAAGCTTGGCAAGCCCATCGTTGCCACAGGTGACGTGCATTTCCTTGATCCCGGTGACGAGATATACCGCAGGGTATTGCTTGCGTCCAACGGTTTCAGTGATGCCGATAAGAGCCTTCCCATCTATTTCAGAACCACTGATGAGATGCTTGAGGAGTTTTCCTATCTTGGCAAGGAAAAGGCTATGGAAGCGGTCGTTACATATCCCAATCTCATCGCAGACATGTGCGAGACTGTTGAGCCGTTGCCGCAGAAGCTGTTCGCGCCCAAGATCGAAAACTCTGTTGAAGACCTGAAAAGCCTTGTATATGGAAAAATGCACAGGCTCTATGGCGAAGATCCTCCGGAGATAATTAAGACCAGAATCGAAACCGAGCTGGGTGACATCATCGGCAGAAACTATGATGTTATCTATATGAGCGCTCAGAAGCTCGTTGCCAAGTCCAATGCAGACGGCTATCTGGTAGGCTCCCGTGGGTCTGTTGGCTCGTCTATGGTCGCGTATATGTCCGGTATAACGGAAGTAAACTCGCTGCCGCCACACTATCGCTGCCCCAACTGCAAGAACACTGAGTTTGATGTTCCAAAGGGCTATGCCTGCGGTGTTGACCTGCCTGCCAAAAAGTGCCCTGTTTGCGGAGCGGATTATGAAAAGGACGGATTTGATATCCCCTTTGAGACCTTCCTTGGCTTTGGCGGCGCGAAGGTGCCTGATATAGACCTTAACTTCTCGGGTGAGTACCAGCCTAAGGCTCACGCCTATACGGAAGAGCTTTTCGGCGAGACCCACGTTTTTCGTGCCGGTACCATTGGCACCGTTGCCGAAAAGACTGCCTATGTTTATGCGCAGAAATATGCCGAAGAGCGCAGCATGGACATAACGAAAACCGAGACTACCCGCCTCAGCCTTGGCTGTGTTGGTGTTAAACGCACGACGGGTCAGCATCCCGGCGGTATGGTCGTTATTCCCAGAAACAAGGAAATATACGATTTCTGTCCGGCTCAGCATCCTGCCGATTCTGTTAGCAGCGATATAGTAACAACGCATTTTGAATATCACGCCATGGAAGACAACCTTCTGAAGCTTGATATTCTCGGACATGATGACCCCACCATGATAAGAATGCTGGGTGACCTGACCGGTATCGATGCCACCAGGATACCGCTGGATGACCCTGATACTATGAGTATTTTTACATCATCCAAGGTGCTGGGATTCGAGGACGACAAGATACTTGGTCCTACCGGAGCTGTGGCGATACCTGAGTTTGGCACATCCTTTGTCCGTGGTATGCTGCTGGATACCATGCCGGACAAGTTTGATACACTTGTTAAGATATCAGGTTTTTCCCATGGCACCGCTGTTTGGCTTGGCAACAATAAGGATCTCATTTCGTCCGGTACAGCCACCGTTGATGAAGTAATAGCCTGCCGAGACGATATCATGCTTTATCTGATCTCCATGGGCATGGATGAGATGAAAGCTTTCAAGATAATGGAAGCTGTACGAAAGGGCAAAGGTCTGACATCCGACTGGGAAGAGGACATGAGGGCGCTGAACGTGCCTGAGTGGTACATCACCTCCTGCAACACCATGCAGTATCTGTTCCCCAAGGCTCATGCCGTGGCGTATGTTGTTATGGCGTTTCGTATTGCGTGGTTCAAGGTGCATCGTCCGCTGGATTTCTATGCGGCGTATTTCTCCAAGAGAGCGCCTGCATTTGACGGCATTGAGATGACGCAGGGCAAAAAGCATGTGGTGGAGCTGATCGAGAAGATAAGCAGCGACCCCAATGCTTCAGCCAATGACAAGGACAAGCTCACTACTTTGGAAGTGTGTTATGAGTTCTATCTTCGCGGGTTCACCTTTGAAAGAATGGACATCTATAAATCAGACTCGGTCGATTTTGTGAAAACCGAAAACGGACTGATACCACCATTCCTCACGGTTCCCGGTTTGGGTGAAACCGCTGCCAGAAACCTTGTGGAGGGCAGAGCGGGAAAGCATTTTATTTCCATTGAAGAAGTGGGTCAGGCGTGTCCCAAAGTATCCAAGACCCATCTTGCTCAGCTGAAGGAAGCAGGTGCTTTCGGGGACCTTCCGGATACCAGCCAGATAACGCTGTTTTAGGTAAAAAGCATAATTATAGCTGTCATTTCTGAACATCAGGTCAGCAAGCTGACCTATCGGAGAAATCCCCATATTATAGGAGAATCATACCAATATGGGGATTTCTCACCGGTGTTCGCACCGGTTCGAAATGACACCGCATTTATTCCATATGACAAAACAGACTCTGAAAACGACAGTTCAGGGTCTGTTTTGTATAATTCGGCAGTTTGGTGTTTACTGATAAAAAATAGTATACTATACTGTGAATAAGGAGGCGATCTGTTATGAAAAAGTTGATATTGCTGATGCTGATGCTGTTGCTTTTTACGGCTTGTTCTCCTGAGACTACTTATTCGCCCCTGACTACTGAGCAGCCCCAAAGCTTTTTCGTTGAGTTTATTGATTGGTCAACTGAAGTAGGGGATGCTGTCATCGTTGGCGGTGGATCAGAAAAATTATATGTTTGCGGTGTATATGATAGCACCAATGGTCAGGAGTTCAGACTTTTTAAGATGCTGCCGGACGGGTCAGATCTGATCGAAATTGATATTGATGGCGAGCAACCGGTGTCAGTCATTGAAGGGATCGAGGATTCGGTTTGGGTGGTTTCATATGAAGATGGCGGTACATACAGGCTGAGAAGAATTATCAATGGCTCGGCGGAGCTTGTGGACATCTCAGGATATGTTCGTGACAAAGTCAGGGTGATTCATTCTGTGATGCCTGCAGATGCACCACAAACAAAACTGTGGGAGCCGGACTTTGAAAACGCTATGCAGAAGCTTGATAATAATTCTATCACAGTCAGCGGCATCGTTTCTGATAGCTCAGGCAATATTTATCTTACCGGAGAAAATGAGTTCATAACAGTGCTGGACAAAAACGGAGACTTTGTTGCACAAATCGATGCATATGACGAGGAGTACAGCACTTTGGCACGTCTTACGAAAACATCAGAAGGAAAAATAGTCTCCGTGGGGATATCGGCTGACTGTGGAATCAAGCTTCAGATAATTGACAATGGGCTTGAGCTTGGAGAGCCTGTGTTCATTGGCTCGGAGGATGGATATGTGTCTTTACATCCGTCGATCATTAGCGGAAACGACATTGCAGTTTGGAATCAAAACGAGAGGGGAATCTACGGTTTGAACCTGTCAAATGGTTCGCTTGAGCTGTTAGATGGTTGGTGGGCATTGGATATAGAGCCAAAATACCTGTCTAATTCAAGCTGCAAGTGCGGAGACAGTTATTACCTTGATTGGTTCGACTACGAAAATTCTACGCCCAAGCTGGTAAGAATCAGCGCCAAGCCATAAGTCAGCAAAAAGCAACTGATTGGATCACTTATTGAAAGGAGCATGGTAATGAAAAAAGCTTTGGTTTATTGCATACCGGTAATAGCCGTAGTGGTTATATGTGCCGCGGTGTTCCTTAGTTTCCTTGTTCCGCAGTTTGAACAAAAGGATAATGGTGTGGAAACGCAGCCGAATGACGTTAAAAAAGTGTCTGCGCTTGTTGGTTCGTTGGGTGGAAACACCGCATTGCCTTGTGTCGAAGATGAGGTAGAGATCATTCCCAACAGGAATTGGGTACTTTATATCCTGCCGGTTTATGAAGGAAACAAAAATGGTGAAGTTGTAAGTGGACGAAAAGGGGAACCGATAACTCTCAATTTCCAATCTTTTTCCGACAAGAGACATGGAGGTTGGAGAAAGACTGAGATCATTGTTGGAGGCAGAACCTATGAAGGATATATTAAAACATCTGCTTTGACAAAAATGTACATGGACTATCTGCGATCAATAGGAGCTGAAGGCGAATTTGAATTGCTGACGGGCAATGAATTGACTCAACGTACAGCTAAAGAGACTATCCGTTCCATAGACAAGCAGATTTTTGACTTTGGTATTTGGGATCCTGCTGATTATCCTTTAAACGATCAGCTTATATGGAAAGTCATCATTGTAAGCAGTATTTGTCTGCTGTTGGGGATGATGGTTTTGAATGTGATCCTTGAATTTAGACAGGAACAGCGGATATATCAGGAGTATCTTCAGGTTTGGAATGAAGAAAGCATGGAACGCTGGATGGAGCTTTATGGTAATCTTCCGCAGTTCCGGTCATTGAGAGAAAGCGGCATCCGTGATGAATACCGGTATATAATATATAAAAGGTCTCTGCGGCAGATCATTTTAGATATGTTTAAACCGGTCAATTATAAATAGTGCGGTATAAATTAAAACTGTCATTTTGAACGGTGATCTTTTATCGTTCAAGATGACAGCTTTAATGTTTGGTTTTGAGTATATTATGATGCTTCGCCATCTGCTGTGACGGTTCGCTTAGGATGACAGTTTATTTTCTTCTAAGTGTTCTCAGGTAGCTTTTCTGCTCGGCAGTTATGCGATTGCTTTCTATGGCTTTCCGGATAGCCTTGTTGTGTGTCCGGTCATCCAGCCTGTTCTGCTCAAGGTAGGGGAGGATGGCGTCATACTGTTTTGCCAGAGCCGTGGCAAAGTACCAGGCTATCATCATGTTGACGTAGTATTCATCAGACCTGACAGAACAGACGATTTCCGGATACCGCAGGGAAAAGTGCTCATCGAGGTAAAAGTCCATAAGCATCTTGATGGCAAATCTGATGGTATATGTGTGTTGGGAATCGAGCCATCCGGTGATGTGCGGCAAAAGCTCCTGAACGTGGTTTTTGAACACTTTGGGCGAAGTAAGGTCGCAGGTAGCCCAGTTGTCGATATAAGGCAGAAACGCATTTATCGCGCTCACGCAGGCAGCATAATCTTTGATTTGACAGATAAGAGAACCGTGGAGATTGTTTTCGTCGTAATACCGGTGAGGCAGACTGTTCATGAAATCCCGGGCTTCTTCGCTGCCGCTGAGTTCCTTTGCCAGCTTGCGCAGCAGAGGGACCCGAATACCGATTACGGTATCCGGGTCTATCGTAGGCATCAGTTTACATTGAAAGCTTTTGTATTCGATATCCTGAAGGGACATCAGGCGCTGAGTAATTCCCATAGACTTTCTTCCATAACATCGTAATAGAATTTTTGAAGTCGCTCAGCATCCATCAAAACCGGAACAGGGTAGAGAGGATTGGCCTCCTTCGCCGCGTATTCAGCCAGCTCGGGAATATCGATTTCTTTTATCCCGCTTATCTTTGTGGGGATATCCATGCTCTGGTTCATTTCCCTGACTTTGCGAATGAACAGACTTGCGGCAACAGAGTCGGGAGTGGTCTCGTCTGCTATGCCTGCGGCTATGGCAAGCTGCTTGAGCTTACTGTGGATGCAGTCGCCGTAAGCTTCCAGAGTGTAGGGAAGCAAAACGGCATTGGCAAGCCCGTGAGGAACGTTATACTTTCCGCCAAGTGAGTGAGATACCGCATGGCAGTAACCAACATAGGACTGGGAAAAAGCACGTCCGGCGAGGAATGCTCCCTGAAGCATATTTTCACGGGCAATGATATCATAACCGTTTTTATATGCTTTTTCAAGGTTTTGTGTAATGAGCCGAACAGCTTCAAGAGCATCTGATCTTGTTGATTTTGTAGTTGAACGACCGATGTAAGCCTCCACAGCGTGAGTAAGAGCGTCCATACCTGTAGTGGCGGTCAATCCCTTAGGCAGATTCAGTGACAGCTTTGGGTCAAGCACAGCCACGTTGGGTATAAGAGGGAAGTCGCTTATGGGGAATTTATGATGGGTCTTCTCGTCGGTGATAACGGTCGTTACGGTGACCTCGCTGCCTGTGCCGGCGGTGGTGGGTACGGCTATCATAAAAGGTGTCTTTTTGATTATTTTCAAAATACCTTTCATCTGCTGTATGGTCTTCTTTGGCTTTGCTATTCGGGCACCAACAGCTTTTGCGGTATCTATTGAGGAACCGCCGCCAAAGCCGATAAGAGCGCCGCAGGAGTTGGAGATATATGCTTCCCGTGCCTGTTCAACTATGGCGATGGTGGGGTTGGAAACAGCCTTGTCGAAAACCGTATAACGGATACCCTCGCAGTCCAGCGCGTGCTTCATCGGCTCCAGCAGACCGGAATCGTGGATGAAGCTGTCTGTAACTATCAATACGTTGCCTATGCATTTATCCTTCAGAACATCTGCAGCTTCCGATGAGTCTTTGAGTATTTCAGGTGTTCGATAGGGAAGAAAAGGCATTGCCAGTTTAAAAATCGTTTGATAGGCTCTGCAGTAAATTTTGCGTAATCTGTTCACTTGTTTGCTCCTTCAAAACCGACCAGCAGTCCGCCTGACTCGGCGTAAAAGCTGCACAGAGCGCCGGTCTTTTGAATGAAGACAGACGCGTTGGGGAAAGATTCGCTGATCCTTTTTCTGAGAGTCTGAGCGGCTTTTTCGTTCTGGCAGTGATGGATACGCACTCTGCCGCCGTTATAACCGCTGCCCAGCATGTTTTTGAAAATATCGGAGATGGCACGGTCTGCGCCCCGGGACTTGTCTGTTATCTCCAATGTGCCTTCGTTGCTGGCCTTTCCTATAATGCGGATACCCAGAATGCCCGCGACCTTGGCAACTGCTTTGCTGACCCGCCCGTTATTGGAAAGGTTTTTCAATGATTCGAGAGAAAAGATCAGATGGGTGGACTTCATGTACTCCCGTATGCGGGATTCTATTTCGCTGAAAGGAAGGTTTTCCTTAATAAGCTCTCTCAGATGCTCTATAATAAGCGCGTTCTCGGGACCCGTGGAAAGAGTATCCAGAACAGCGGCGCGTTTATGGGGTTCCTGCTGAAGGTATTCGGTCACAGCCATGGTCGCGGAGTTGCAGCTGCCGGAAAGACCGCTGGTTATTGTAACGCAGAAAACGCCGTCACAGTCGCCGAAAGAGTTTGTCCAATCATCAAGGTTTGGGCATGAAGATCGGGAAGTACCGCTGTATTGCTGAAGATCGCAGATCATTCCATCCAGATCCAGAGAGCTATCGTCAACATATTCTTTTTCGTCGGTGATTATGCGCAGGGGGACGCTCAGATAATTGCAGTTATCCAATGACAACAGATCGGATGAAGAGTCGGAGATGATTTTATACTTCATAGAATCCTCACATAAATAATGTAAAAAAGTACGTTATCGGTTTTTTAAAAACCGATGCGTTGGGTATATTATATATGCTTATTCAAATCATGTCAAGGGTTATCGAAAAACTGATTGACAGATTTTAAAAATTAGATTATTATTGTTGCATGGATAATTTGAAAGAAATGTTTGCTGAAAAAATAGCGGACTTCAGTTTGCCGCGATATAATGAGCTTCCCAACGTTGGATTGTATCTGGATCAGGTAACAAAATATATAAACGGGCTTATAGTTCCCATTGGATTTTCAGAGATTACATCGTCCATGATAAGCAATTATGTTAAAAAAAGCGTGATCGATCCACCTGTTAAGAAGCTGTACTACCCTGACCAGATAGCGTATCTTATTTTTGTAAGCATTGGCAAGACGGTTCTGTCTATGGAGAATATAACGCTGCTGTTTTCAATGCAGAAGCATGTGTATGATGCCCGGACTGCCTATGATTATTTCTGCTGCGAGCTGGAGAATATGCTTTCCTATATCAGCGGGCTTAAAGATAGTGTAGACATTATCGGTACGACCAGCACGGATGAGAAGGAAATGCTTCGCAGCGCGATAATTGCCATATCTCACGTTATTTTTATCAAAAACTGCTTTGAAGTAAAAAGAAATTCATAAACACGAACAGGCTGCATCAAAAGATGCAGCCT
>CAZIPP010000009.1:22320-28262 GCA_964541215.1 uncultured Oscillospiraceae bacterium | reverse complement strand
ACTATTTTGACACGCTGATGTCAACGCTTTGCGTTGACATGTGAATCCGTTGCTCTTCTAGGCACACAGATTGCCACATCGTACAAAAAGGTCGGCAATGCCGACCTTTTTGTACTCCTCGCAATGACAAGGAATCTTATTTTAATGACATTGAAAAACGCAGTGCGTTTTTACAGCCTATTTTATTTTAGCCTACCTTCCAGTTCCAGACAGGAACGTTGCGGCGGGCGATTTCGATAAGGTCATCGGTGACATTGCCCAGCTCGGAAGAATATACATAGTTCTGCTTCTTACCGGCCAGCCAGATGGCGGGCTGCTGCTGGTACAGATAGTCATAGAATTCGTTGATCAGTTCGGCTCTCTTTTCTTCGTCCAGTTCGCTGGCGATGAGATCCTTCATGGTGTCGTAAGCGGTATCAACAAGGCTCAGGACGGTACGGTCGGAAGCGCTGATGATATCGTTGCGGCTCATGGGATCGGGAGTAATGCCGTAGATGATGAGACCGCCGTCGTAGATGCCTTCGGCACCGGCCTTCAGGTCGGCCATCATGGTGGAAGCATCAATGGTGACTATCTCAACTTCAAAGCCGGCAGCTTCCAGATCCTGACCGATCAGAACACCGATCTCTCCGCGCTGACCGGCAGCAGGAGCAGCAAGAACGAACTTGCCATCGTAACCGTCAGCCTTGGCTTCGGCAAGCAGGGCTTTGGCCTTGTCAACATCATAGTTATACTTGATGTCTTCGGGATAGTACTTGTTGGCTTCGGTGATATACAGCTCCATGGGAGTTGCGAGGCTGACTTCGGATTCGCCGGTCAGCAGGGTGCAGATATTGTCCTTGTTGATGGCGTAGTTGACAGCCTGACGGATGCGGGGATCGTTAACGATGGTGTTGTTGATGGCGATAACGTAAACCTGAGTTGCTTCGTCACGCATATCCATGGTGATGCCTTCGGAACCGTTCATGGACAGGGCTTCGTCGTTGGCAATGGGAGAATATGCAATGTCGATCTCGCCGGTGAGCATGGCGGAAGAAGCAGAAGCGGCATCAGTCTGCTTAAAGATCATGGTGTTCCAGTTGGCATCACCCATGTGATACGCTTCGTTTCTGGCAAGGGTCAGCTCGGTGGCATCGGCAGTCTGGCTGACAAACTTGGCGGGACCGGAGCCGACGGGTGCGGACCAGAACTCGTTGGTGATCATTTCAGCAACAGGGATATCCTTCAGCAGTGCGCTGGGCAGAACTACCATGAAGTAGGAGTTGCTCATCAGGAAGGATTCCATGTTGGTGACCTGCTTGAAAGTAAGCTCCAGAGTGTAGTCATCCACAGCAACGGCTGCCAGAGAGTTCTCGGAAACCTCAACACCGGCTTCATCGGTGCCTTCAAAAACGCTCATAAGGCTCTGGTCGCTGAAACCAACGCCTTCCTTGGTCAGAAGCTGGAGGCTCCAAACCCAGTCAGCAGCAGTAACGGCGCTGCCGTCATGGAACTTTGCGTTCTGATTCAGCTTGAAGGTGATGGTCTTGCCATCCTCGCTCATGCTCCAGCTGTCGGCTGCGCGGGACTCGATGTTGCCCTCAACGTCAATGTAGACCAGCTGGTCATAGAGCATGCTGATGATGATGCTGTTGTAGTAGTTGGTGTTGTTGAAGGGCAGCAGACCGGACCACAGGGTGCTCATGCCCCAAACGATGGTGCCATCAGAAGAAGCGGCTGTTTCAACGGGAGCCGCGCTCTCTTCGGCAGGAGTCTCGTTGGCGCAGCCGGCAAGAAGAATGCCGAGCATCATAACGAGAACCAGAAGAAAACTTATCTTTCTCTTCATTGATTGTTCCTCTCTTTATTGTTTTTATTGTTTTTTAGAAAGCACAAAGTGCTGATCTACAAATTCATTCATCGGCAAAAATGGCATCTGACACAGTGTCCATCAGCCATTTCGACCATTTCGGGTTCCTTCTCGGCGCATATCGGCTGAGCCTTGGAACAGCGCGTGTGGAATCGGCATCCGTCGGGAGGTGAAAGCGGACTGGGTACATCCCCCTGAAGAACGATGCGTTCTTTCTTGGCGTCCACGTCCGGGATAGGGATGGCAGACAGCAGAGCCTGAGTATAGGGATGGGCGGCATTTTCAAAAATATCTGTCCTGCTGCCTATCTCCACTATCTTACCAAGATACATTACAGCCACCCTGTCACACACATAGCGCACAACGCTCAGGTCGTGGGAAATGAACAGGTATGCGGGACCGAGATCCTGCTGCATCTTTTTCATCAGGTTCAGCACCTGAGAACGCACAGATGCGTCCAGCGCGGAAACCGGTTCATCGCACACAACAAATGAAGGCTGCAATATCATCGCCCGGGCTATTACAGCTCTCTGGCGCTGACCACCGGACATTTCGTGGGGATATTTGTGTATCTGTTCTTCAGCCAATCCCACATAAGACAACAGCTGACGTACCTTTTCGGCTTTTTCCTCTTCGGTGCCCAACTTGAATACATCCAGCGGTGCTTTTACCGACTGGAATATGGTCATTCTGGGGTTCAGCGATGAATAGGGATCCTGAAAGATCATCTGCATTTTCTTGCGGTAAGGTCTCAGCTGTTTAAAGGGCAGGCTCTGTATCTGCTGACCTTCAAACTCGATGGTTCCCTCAGTGGAATCATACAGCCGAAGGAGACAGCGTCCCAAGGTGGATTTGCCGCATCCGGATTCGCCTACCAGACCAAGGGCTTCACCGGGATATATCTCAAGGTCAACTCCATCCACAGCTTTAAGATAAACTCTTTTATCTTTTATAACGCTGGACTTTGCCACAAAGTGCTTTTTCAGACCTTTGGCGGAAATGACAGGCTCAGGCATGCTCTTCACCTCCGTCATACAAATGGCATCTGACTTTGCGTCCATCCTGCTCAAGCAGCTGAGGCTTGGCTGTATTGCACTTTTCCATACAGCTTTCACATCTGGGCGCAAAACGGCAGCCGGGCATTTCCTGCCCAGCGGGCGGTACAGTGCCGTCAATTGAATAAAGCTCACCGCTGTCACGATCCAACCGCGGCAATGAGCGCAGCAATCCCTGAGTATAGGGATGCTTTGGCTCTTTGAAAATATCTCTCACCGGTGCGTATTCCACTACTTCACCGGCGTACATTACCATTACATAGTCTGCCATATCTGCCACAACGCCCATGTCGTGAGTGATGAGCAGAACGGCTGCGTTGAGGTCGCTTTCCAGTTCCCTGATAAGCTCAAGCACCTGAGCCTGAATGGTCACGTCCAAAGCGGTGGTCGGTTCATCAGCGATCAGCACCTGCGGCTCAGACGACAGAGCCATAGCTATCATAACACGCTGGGTCATGCCGCCCGAAAGCTCATGGGGATAGTTTTTCATTCGGCGCTCCGGGTCGGAAACACCGACTTTGCGCAAAAGCCCGGTAGCCTTTTCCCATGCGTCTTTTTTGCTGATATCCTCGTTTGCACGCAGCATTTCCACCAGCTGAGTGCCGATCCTGTACACCGGGTTCAGGGAGGTTATTGGATCCTGGAATATCATGGCTATCTTTTTCCCACGGATTTCCCGCATCTGCTTATCCGAAAGAGCTGTCAGCTCTGTACCATCCAGCCGAATGCTTCCGGAAGTCACTTCTCCTGTTGCCTTGGGCAGCAGTCCCATAATGGCAGACGCTGTTACGGATTTGCCGCAGCCGGATTCACCGACTATTCCAAGGATAGTTCCGCTGTCCACAGAAAAGGTCACGTCCCGAATGGCAGTCTGTTTAGTTTTTCTGTCTGCCTTAAAGGCGACGCTCAGGTTTTCCACTTCCAGGATAGGCATTGGCTTACTCCTTCTGGTAAACGCTGAATAAATGCAGCTGCGCCATCTGCTTTTGGCGCTTTAATCATCGTTTACTAAACTCGTTTAAGTTTGGGGTCAAGGGCATCTCTTATGCCTTCGCCCACAAAGTTGATACATACGATCGTAATTATCAGGCACAATCCTGCCGGCACCCATATCCACCAGCGGGAGTTGAGCACCACGATATTGTTGGCAGCCTGAATAATATTTCCCCATGAAGATTCGGGGGGCTGTACGCCTGCACCCAGAAAGCTCAAGCCCGATTCCATTATCATGGCCTGAGATATGCGGAAAGCAAGGCTCATCCACAGGGGTGACACAGCGTTAGGCAGAATATATCTCCATAAAATGACTGAATTTCCGGTTCCTATCGTTTTGGCTGCCAGAACGTATTCCTTTTCCCGCTCCGACAGCACGTTAGCGCTCAGCAGTCTGGCCACAGCCGGCCAGCCAAGAACTCCGATAATGACAGTTATGCTCCAGACCGATGACCCAAACAGGGCTACCACAACAAGGATAAGCACCATGGATGGGAAAGACATGAACATATCCGCGATACGCATTATGACAGTAGAGAAAAATCCGCGATAGTATCCTGCCAGCAATCCCAAAGGCAGGCCTATAAGCACGCTTATCACAGTGGAACCCACGCCGATAAACAGGGAGTTTCTTCCGCCGTATACAAGGCGGGCAAAGATATCACGCCCCAGCGTATCCGTTCCCAGAATGTGGGCATCGGAGGGAGCTTTGTTCATATTCATCACATCAGAGGTATAAGGGTCAAGCTCCATAAACACCGGCAGCAGAAGTATTGCCAGCAGCTCCAGCACCAGTATCACCAGACATACGGCAGCCGCTTTGTGCTTTATTAGATTTTTGAAAAAACCATTGTTCATTTGCGGCACCTATTCCAGTGAGATTTTGGGGTCGAGATAAGCGTACAGCACATCCAGCAGGATATTTACCACCAGTACGGTGATGGATATGAGTACGGTTATGCCCATGATAAGGTTATAGTCCCGGGTGTCTATGGCGGTCATCATAAGGCTGCCGATACCGGGCCAGCCGAATATCTGCTCGGTAACGACCGCGCCGCCGATAAGAAACGGCACATTCATGCCGATGGTGGTAACGATAGGTATCCACGCATTGCGCAGAGCATGCTTTACCATCACCCTGAATTCGCTTATGCCTTTGCTTCTGGCTGTCTTTATGTATTCCTCGTTCATGACCTCAAGGACACTTCCCCGTGTCTGCTTCAGGTAGTTGCCCATCAGCTGAACGCACAGCACCAAAACAGGCAGCACAAGATGACGGCAAAGGTCGCCGAAGCTCGCCTCAGCACCGGTGGTGTACATTCCCTGAGATGGCAGCCACTGGAGCTTCACGGCAAAAATGTAAATCACGATAAGTCCCATGAAAAAGTTTGGAACAGACGCGCCAATAAAGGTTATGACCGTAGACAGATTATCCCAGACAGAGTAGGGCTTGTAGGCAGACATTACGCCAAGCGGTATGGAAATAAGAACCGACAGGGCAAGAGATGTCAGAGTAAGCACCAGCGTAGGACCGATTCGGGCGGATATCATGGCAGAAACAGGCTGTGAGGTATAGGACGAATATCCCAGATCTCCGGACAGCGTTTTGCCCAGCCACATGAAATACCTCACGATTATCGGTTTGTCCAGATTATGAGCAATAACAGCGGCCTCGTAGGCTTCCTTTGTCATATTGCCTTCTCCCGCCATAATATCTACCACGCTGCCGGGAGCAAGGCAGGACAAAGTATATACCACCACGGTTATGCCCAAAAATATGGGGATAGCTACCAGTATTCGCTTTATAATGAATTTAAGCATCTTAGGCATATGCAGTTATCCTATCATTAGTTATCTTTTAATTCTAATAAATGTTTATTAAGAATTCAACCTTTTTGCCGAAAATGACAGTCATGTGGGGAAATAGGCACACAGAACAATACTTCCCCAGAGCAGTTCCCTTCGGGAACCGGACATAGTGCGAAATTGAAAATGCACTGCTCACTCTTTAATGCCCCCCCATTTTTCTTTTTCTTTCCCGGGAT
>CAZIPP010000009.1:0-22220 GCA_964541215.1 uncultured Oscillospiraceae bacterium | reverse complement strand
GCATATAACACAGTGCGCACAGCACTTGAAAACCGGTACCATGTTTTGTTCCCGAAGGGAACGTCCTTTGCAGAAATGTTTGTTTAAGATTCTTCGTCGCTCCGCTCCTCAGAATGACAAGGGCAGCGCAATGCACAATTCCGGTCACGGTATCACTGTTCCGGCGGGGAAATGATTATCCTGCCGTTTTCAACAGTCATTTTAACACGGCTGCCGTCGATACCGGTCTGTGCCAGCATTTCAGGCGGTACCTGAAGGCGGTTCGCTCTGTCAAGCACCGCATATTCCTCATGGCTTATGCCATCGAAAAGTGAAGCTTCCTGCAGTCTGTCGAGGTAATCTGTTTTCATTATGCGTTCAGAGCTTATCTTGCCGTCCCGAATGGAGACAACACGTTCAACCTTACCGGCAACAGACATATCGTGGGTGACTATAACGATGGTCAGACCCAGCTCCTTGTTCAGCCGACGGAAAGTATCAAAGATGTAAGCCGCCGTCTTGGGATCGACAGAGCCTGTGGGTTCGTCAGCCAGCAGTATTTTGGGGTTATTGGCAAGAGCTATGGCTATGGCAATACGCTGCTGCTCACCGCCGGACAGCTGATTGAGACGGCTGTCTTTTTTGTGGCTCATGCCCACCAGCTCCAGCAGGTACTCGGCACGCTGCTTCTTTTCCGTTTCGGTCGTAAACAGCATGGGCATCATAACATTTTGCAGGGCTGTCAGATAAGATATCAGGTTTCGTGCATTGTTCTGCCAGACAAAGCCCACCGTATGGCGCTTATACTGCACCAGCTCCGCCTCGGTAAACTTGAAAAGATCCTTGCCGTCAACATAGAGTCTGCCTGCGGTGGGGCGGTCAAGTCCGCCTATCATATTCAAAAAGGTGGACTTGCCGCTGCCGCTGTTGCCGATAATGGCCATCAGCTCACCGGGTCTGACTTTGCAGTCCAATCCCTGCAGTGCCATGACCTCGATATCTTCGGTTTTATATATTTTTACAAGGTTGTCACACTCGATGATATATTCCTGCTCGCTCATAGCTTCAACTCCCCGTCTTCCAGCTCGTATACACAGTCGCCTATCTCCATAAATCCAGTATCGTGGGTGGTCATTACGATGGTTATGTTCTGGGAAGCGTTCAGCTCCTTGAATATTTTGACCACCGAAATGGCTGTATTGGTATCCAGCTCACCGGTAGGTTCGTCGGCAAACACTATGCCGGGTCGATGCGCGATGGCTCTGGCGATGGCTACTCGCTGCTGCTCACCGCCGGACAGCTCCTGAGGCATATGGTTTACACGCTTGGAAAGTCCTACCATATCCAAGCATTCCAAAGCACGTTCCTTTCTGTCCCCTTCATAGCCGCCAAGACGCAGAGCGTATTCCACGTTTTCATAGGCAGTCATTATGGGGATAAGCGCTACGGACTGAAATACAAAGCCTATGGAGCTTCTTCTGAGCCTTGTCTTTTCAGCGTCAGACAGTTTTTGCAGACTTTCACCTTTAAGCAGCACTTCGCCTTCAGTGGGGTCATCAAGAGCGCCCATGATGTTCATAAGTGTGGTCTTGCCGCTGCCGCTTCGTCCTTTGAGGATGGTCAGTTTGCCTTCGGGTATCTCCATATCGATACCCTTCAATGCCCAGAAGATATCTCCGCTCGGAGTTTTGTATCCTTTTTTGACGGCTTTGGCCGTCATAATCATATTACTCACGATTCACATTCTTCCTTTCCGAAACAAATACAACAACATCCATCATCATATTTGTTCCAGGGTTTGCGCCGGGTTTTGTTCGTTTTTGCAAAGCAAAATGAGGTCGGTCATTGTTGACCTCAAGCTCAGGAGCCCAAAAGGTCGAAGCTTTAAGTTTTCGACTAATCTTCACCCAGCTTCAATGCCTGAGATATCTTCATCTTCGATATCAGAGTGCCAAGTACGACCATGCACACCGCGATGACTACTGCCACCACTGCCAGCAGCCGCACCATGTCTGAGGTTTCGGAAACTATGTGCAGGGGGATAACGGTATCTGCTGCGGCGTATGCCAGCTGGACCAGCGGGATATACAACCGTGACGCCAGCACACCTATCACAACGCCAAATACTATGGACAATCCGGATATCCAGACCTGTTCATTTACCAGCATTACGATAACTTCCTTCATGGTCATACCCATGGCACGGAATATACCGAACTGCAATGACCGTGAATTTATGGACAGTACCCAATAGATAAGGAAGCCTACAGAGCAGATAAGCAGGGTGACCACAAAGCTCACTGTAAGGATACCGTTGGTGCCCTGGAAAATGGGGTCATTTTTCAGCTGGATGATCTGAGCCTTGGCATCCACAAACTTTGCCAGATCAAGATCGTTTTCAACAACAAAGTCATAGATAAAGTCGGTATCCTCCGCTGTTTTGATCCAAACCTCGTAGGGTCTTACTCCCCAGCGCGAACGCAGATAGTCGTAATTGGAAACAACCAGGAACCGGTTTTCATCCACTGTCAGACCATCTTTGCCCGTTACCTGTTCCACGCTGTTGTAGGTGGGGAAATAGTCCACAAAGCCGTAGATAACACCTCTGGCAGAATCACCTGACGAGTTTTTGTAAGTCATCACGTCTCCAAGCTCGTAGCCGTAAAGCTCTTGGAAATTGGAAGACACCAGCACCGCGTTGGGCGTCTGTGAAATCGCGTTCAGATAATTGTTTATATGTATGGGCAGCAGTTCTTCCTTGAACCATGCGGTGTTGCCAAACTCCTGAGTGTCTATTCCCATGAGAGTGACCTGTATGTTTCCGCCCATATCGTTGGTAACGTTTACGGTGCATCCCTCATCGTAAAGCACACGGGTAACGCTGTCTGCCTGCTCCAGCTCAAGATATTTGCGGTAATCGGGCTCGGTGTAGGCAAGGTCTGTCATACCAAGTGGGTCGTCCTCCACCGCCTGAGCGTTGTCTGACCAGACTTCCTTGATAACTATATCCGCACCTGCCATGTAATTGATGCGGTCTTCTTCGTTTGTATTGACCGTTCTTGCCGTCTGAGCGTTGAACACGCCCATGGCGATGGTCACCACCATGAAAACGATTATATACGCCTGAGAGTTTTTCGTTCGCATTACCCACAGGAAAGATGAGTACATGGAAGGTCTCCACCATTTTTTGCCTATGTTATAGACAAGCCAAACCACCGCCGGGATAATGCGGAACACCAGAAGTCCGCAGGCTATCATAAACAATGAAGAGCAAAGGAACAGCAGCGGATCAAGACCCGCTCCCTCTGCCACCTTCTGTGCAAGGGCATCTTTCTGTCCGTTAAAGGAGTACAGCCCATAAAGGGACAGGGCAAGCAATACCACATCCAGATAGAGCTTCTGCCAGAACGGTTTTGATTTGACGCTTTTGGTGCGCTTATGGGCAACGATGGACACATCGGCATATTTAAACACCGGCAGTACCATAGCCGCAACGCTGAGCAGCGCCGCCACCAAAGCGTAAAGCAGTACCTGCCCTGTTACCTCAACCTTCAAAGCCTGGCGGGATACAAATTCCAAAAACGCGTTGGACGACCCCACCATCTGGCATATCAGCATTGCCAGCGGTATGCCCAGAACAAAGCACACAGCTGCTACCAGCAGGCTCTGGATAAGATATATCCTGATTATCTGCCCCTTGCCTGCGCCTCGGCTTTTGATAACAGATATTTCGTTTTGTTCCTGATCCAGCATCTGGCGGGATACCATGAACACAAAGGCTGCCAAAAGCGCATAGAGAGGTACGCTGAGAATACGCAGAGTTACGGAAACTCTGGTTGCGTCTATCAGATATCCTTCAATGATACCTGAAAAATAATCATTATAGCTGTGGTAATACTCGCTAAGGAAGGTCTCACGGTAATTGCGGGAGATGGTCATGATGTTTTCACAATTATCAACAGTGAAATCATTGTAATCCATCACCGCGAACCACAGACCTCTGACACCGGAACCGCCGGTGGCATCGGTCATAAACAGCTTGTTGAAAGCAGCTTCGGATATCAGCAGATCCCGGTAATAGCTGTCCGGTCCCTTATACCAGTAATCGTCCTCGGCATCAGAGTTTTCATAAACGCCCACTATCTTTATCTTGAGACATTCACCGTTGGTAAACTTGAAGCTTTGAAGCTCAAGGGATTCCCCAACCAGCAGATTCTGATTTACCAGACATTTCTGGCTGACGATAGCCTTGACTGTGCCGTCCTGAGCTATGGCATCGTCATACAGCTCACCGGAAATGATATTGATATGTTCTTCGATATTTTTCAGATAACCGATCCGGAACTCCTTCTCCTTGCTGTCCCCTTCCCTTTCAAGCTGGGGCACCAGCGCAAGATTGTCCAGATACAGATTCTCGATAACGTGGATAGACTCAACGCCGAATTCATCGTCTATGTTGTTGATCATCTCCCGATCGGCATTGAACTGTTCAAGTCCTCCCGAACCGACTGAGGAATACAGATGCACCACGCTGGGATATTTCCCGTTTTCCGTCACATATTGCTTCAGGTCGTTATTCAGCATACGGGACAGGGCTGCTTTTGTATACATGGGACTGGAGGCCGCGATGGAAATAAGCAGCAGGTTGCCGATAAGCAGGCTGATGACCAGCCACTTGCGGCACTTCATTTTTTGCAGAACGAATTGCAGCATATCGGACCTCCTTAGTCAAGAATTACTGTCTGACCGGACTTGATGCCCGCCAGAATAACAGTGCAGTTTTCACCCACGGTTCCGCCGGTGATACCGCGGATAACGAAACGTTTTTTCACCATACCGCCTTCCAGAACGGAAACATAATATCTGCCGTCCTCCACCTCAACAGCCCCTCTTGGGACCAAAAGCGCGTTCTGCGCCTGAACGGTGGTAACGGATGCGGAGGGTTTATTCAGTTCATCCTCGGTCAGATCAGCGTCCAGCTTGAAATATGTGTGTCCGCTGCCCACAACACCGTCGGGCAGTACGGCATCATTGGAAACCACTCTCGCGGTTACGGTATCACGCTCGTCACGGCGACCGTATTCCACGGTAACATCCATATTGTAAAGGAAATTTTTCGCGGTGGTAGACGAGAACAGCACAAGGCTGTCTGCCTGCTTGAGCTCAGCGATCTCCTTGCCGTAGTCCACCTCCACACCTTTATCGAGGGACGCAAGACTGTAAACTACGCAATCAAACGGAGCATAGATATATTCGTTTTCAAAGCCGTGTTCTGCCTCCGAAACAGCAGCGCTGAGTTTTTCCAGCTCTATTGTCTGATTGTACTCATACTGCTCCAGCTCCAGCTGCGCCAGTTCAGCATATAAGCTTCCCCTGCTCCGGGCAGCAGTGACCTCTGCCTGAAGCCGTGCGACAGATTTTTCATATTCCTCTTCCGCTCTTTGCAAAGCAAGCTTTGCCGCCTCCAGCTCAGCTTCGCTTCCCTTTCGGGTAAAGGTGGCTATCAGCTCACCTTTTTTAACAAGCTGATTTCTGGAAACGCTGAACCCTTCAAAATACAGTCCGCTTTCAGGGCAGTAAATTGTCTGACCAAGATAATATGTGGGTTCAAGAGACAGCTCTGAGGTCTTTATAAGGTCTCCTTCTTCCGCCAACGCAGTGCGGTAATTGGCAGCCTTGGCAGCCGCTCCGTCCTGAGTGAGCATGGCGGTCCCGGTATCGCTGCTGCCGCAGCCGGAAAGAGATACCAGTGCAGCAGCCATGATGACAGCTGTGATCCTAGCTCGCCACATAGAAAGCATCTCCTTCCTCCAAACCTGAAATTATCTGAACCTCGGCGTCAGTCACCACGCCGACTTCAACGTATTGCTTGACCTGCTCGCCGCTCTGTTCAAGATAGACGTAGCTTCCTCCCGAATCCTTATGAACAGCGTTGGACGGGACTTTCAGCACATCTTCAACATAGTCCGTAACCAGATAGATACAGGTAAACATACCGTTTTCAATATCCTCGGTGGGATCGATTATGCTGAAGGTGGAGGTCATCTCAGCGCCGGAAATACTCAGCTGCAAAAAAACCTCCCGCTCATAGGGCTGATACTCCACATCGTATTCCACGCCGCCGATGGAGGCATACACCCTATCGCATTTTTCGATATCCGACTGGGCAATATAGTCGCAGGTGATAACCTTTGTATCATCATCCGCTATATATACGCAGGCTGAACCTCCGCGGACGCTGCCGCCGGGCTGAACGTTCATCTTGACAACAGTTCCGTCGCAGGAAGCAGTAAGCTTGTCGTTGGAAAGGCTTCTGTCAAGGGCTTCCAGCTGCTGCTGAAGCTGCTCGATCTCCACCGAAAACAGCTGCTGCTTTTCCTCTGCCTGCAGCCGGATAAGCTGCGCTTCAAGAGCGCCCGAACCTCCGCCTGCCTCCTCCAGCTGAGCCTGCAGCTCCAACCGCCGCATATCAAATTCGTGGTTGGTAGTCTTGTATTCGATCTGCGCGGCAAGCTCATCACGCTGCTGCTGAGTATCGGTCATATCCAAAGTCGCCAGCACATCACCAGCGCGGACTACATCGCCCAGAGTTATATTAAGCTCTTCGATATTACCGCCGGAAGAAAAGCTTTGCCCCATTACCTCGGGCTCAATGGAGGCTTCATACATCACAACGTTGAAAATATCTCCACGGTAGGCAGTCTCTATATCAGCTTCCACCTTGGCAGGCTCCAACAGCTCCGGCACATCGGAGCTGCCGCACCCGCAAAGAAGAACGATCGGCAGAAGCAGGCACAATATTTTTTTCATCACTTACTTCCTCCAATCAACCAACGATAACTTCATCACCGGCTTCAAGACCGGAAATAATTTCAATGCCGCTGTCGGCTTCAAGTCCCGCCTCCACAGGCTTGGCGCTGCGAAGACCCGTTTCGTCCTGATAGTAGACCATAGGCTGACCACCGATGGTGATAACAGCTCTGGTGGGCAGCCACATAACGTCCTGCCTGGAATCCAGCACCAGATGGACTTCACCCCGGATGCTTTCGCTTTCAAAGAAAGCATCCTCATCGGTGAGCATGAGATACACCTTTTCCTCGTATGTTCCCTTATTGTCACGGCTTTCGGCTTCAAAGCCCAGCTCTTCGGCACTTACCACCTTTGCTTCATAGGGAACATCACCTATAGCAATGCTGAAATTCATGCCGGGTTCAAAGACCTCGTAATGGCTGGTATAAGCGCTTAGCACATACCGGTCACGATTGGCAATGGTCACAACAGCGGAGTTCTTAATGGTCGTAGAGCCTGAGTTTATGCTTTTAACAAAGGTCACGGTACCGTCTATGGAAGCATAAAGCCTTCTGCTTTCTTTTTCCGTTTCCAGTTCCTGACGTTTCAGGTTCAGAATATATATCTCGTCCTCCAGCTCGGTGACCTTTTTCTCATAATCGGAGATGTCCTCACCGGTCTGAGCCTTCAGCTGTTGAGCAACATCAAGACTTTTCGACGCAATATCCAGCTCTATTTCCAGCTGGCTCAGCTGCTCATCCAAAGATGCTATGCTGCTGTTGACAGACGAATTGTTAAGCTCAGCCATCAGGTCGCCAGCCTTTACGCTGTCTCCCACCTGAACATATATTCCGCCGTACCGCTCACCGCTGACGGTGAATTTAAGTTCTTCCTCCTGCAAGGGCACGCTGGAAAAGGCCACATCAGCAGTCAGCTCCAGGTCACCTTTCTGGACCGTTACCGTTTTGTACTCCTCTTCGATTTGAGATGTGACCAGCGGAAGGGACGGTATCTCCGCTTCCTGAGGAAGTAAAAAACAACCGCTGAGGCTTACGGATATTGCCGCAGCCAATGCGGTCACACATACAATTTTTCGTGATTTCAAGCTATCAGCTCCCACATAATTCCTTAATTTAGTATTATATGTCACTTCGGATACAAAGTCAATTTCACATAGTGCCATGAGTATCAATATCGCGCTTTTTCACACAAACTTCATCTATCATCTTTCAACACCTGCGTTTTTATGGTATACTGAATTTATAAAGCAGTCAGCATACCTTCCGGTATGCTGAACCAAAGTTGAATGAAGATTTGAAAGGAGAACAGCAATGTCAGGAAGTGAAAACAAATATGTATGCTATGATGTTCGCATGTCCTATCAGGCCGGCTATGCCCAGTTCAAAGACTGGACTTCCGGCAAAACCGTCCATGCCGGTGTAGGCTGGTTCCACCCCTTTGGACCATCCCACTATTTCTGCGGTCGTGAAGGCTTCGAGGAAGCGAAGAATTATCCTCTGGAAAACTATTTCAGCGACTGGTGGATGGAGACTTTCGACACCAGAGCTTTCTGCGTATACCGTCTGGCAGACGGCGACATCTATGCCTGGGACGGCATATTTGCAGTACGCGACTCCAGCGGCGATATCGAGATCCCTCACAACAGCAGCTTCCTGCGACGTGACGTTTTGACCAACATCATCGTTGGCGGCACAGGCGCTTATGAAGGCGCTATCGGTATAATGACAGGTACCGCCGAAGGCGGCGGCGAAGTTAAAACTCTCGACAATGGTCTTACTCTCCCTGAAGGACTGCTGAAAGTCCTCTCCGGTTACATTAAAATCCCAATAAAGAAATAAGGTGAAACCATGGCAGTAAATATAGAATATCTGTGGAAAGATCGCCGCAGACGTATGGGTATGCCTTTGAGCTTTACAAAATATGCCCTGAGCGATGACCGCCTTTTCCTTGAAAAAGGGCTGCTCAACATGAACGCGGATGAGATACAGCTGTACCGCGTACGGGATATCAGCCTGTCCATTTCTCTGTGGCAGCGCATCTTCGGCATGGGTACCATAACCATCCAGTCCTCCGACCAGACCCATCCCATTATGGAGATCAAAAACATTGTCCATCCCCGGGAAGTCAAAGAGCTTATCCACGAACAGGTGGAATCGGTGCGTGAGGAACGCAACGTAGGCTTGGGCGAGCTTCTCAACGACGATCTGGATTTTGATATGTAATACAAAACCCCTCCATCCGTAAACCGAATGGAGGGGTTCTCCTTTTTACTTTTCTTCCTCTTCCTTCACTTCAACAAAGTTCTGGGAAGGAACGCCGCAGAGAGGACATTTTTCGGGAGGGCAATCGCCCTCTTCAACATAACCGCAAATGATGCACTTATATTTGGCCATTTCATTTTCTCCTTTCTTCTCTGCAATCAGCACACAGACCATGGAACACCAGATGATGCTGGGTCACAAGGCAGCCGAGCTCGGTTTCAACATCCGAGTCCAGCCGGCTGACATCAAAACTGGTTTCAATATCGTCTACCCGTCCGCACTTATCGCAGATAAAATGAGGATGAGGCGTAACTTTGCCGTCAAATCTCTCGTGACCGTTAACAACGCCCACAGAGACCAGCTCGCCCGAATCCTTAAACAAGGATATATTACGATAAACTGTTCCCAAACTCAAGTCCGGAAACACAGGTTTTAGCTCATTATAAACAGTTTCCGCAGTGGGATGGCTTTTGCTTTGATAAATAGCCTGCAAAATAGCTTCCCTTTTTCGGCTGTATTTTCTCATTCTATTGCCCTCTTTATGATAATGAATACTATTATTATATTCGTTTTTACCCTTTTTGTAAAGTAGCAACAGGGATGTTTTGCGAATAATTTAGTATAACAGCTTATCAAAAGGATGTGATATATTGGTCATTCATGTGGTCAATGCGGGTGAAACAGTGTATTCCATCGCCGGGCAGTACGGCGTCAGCATTCAAAACATTGCCGACTATAACGGGCTTGAGCCGCCGTATCAGCTGGCAGTGGGGCAAACACTGGTCATACTTTTCCCTCAGCTGACTCACACCGTCCAACAGGGAGATACGGTCTATTCCATCGCGGAAAAATACGGCATGACCTATCGGGAGATATTGCGCAACAATCCGGGTCTGGGCGGAGGTTTTGATATCCGACCCGGTCAGCAGCTGGTGCTGTCCTTCACAGAGCCGAAACGGGGTTCTATCTATGTCAACAGTTACGCCTACCCATTCATAGACATCCCCCTTCTTGAGCGAACGGTGTTTTACCTCACATACCTTACGCCCTTCACTTATGGCATCACCGCCGATGCCGATCTTGTTCTGCTGGATGATGATGAACTCATACGCATAGCCGAAAACTACGGAACAGCTCCGCTGATGCATCTTTCAACACTTACAGAAACCGGTGTTTTCGATACTCAGCGGGCGACCATCGTCCTTAATGACATGGCTCTGCGGGAGAAGCTGACAGAACAGATAGTCACTGTGATGGGTCAGAAGGGATATGTGGGGCTGGATGTGGATTTTGAATTCGTTGGCGCCGAAAACGCTGCCATGTACGCCTCCTTTGTGAAGCAGCTGCACGACAGGCTAAGTCCGCTGGGATACCTTGTTATCGTGGCATTGGCTCCCAAGACCTATGCCGAGCAGCCGGGACTGCTTTACGCCGGGCACGACTATGCCGCCCTTGCTGCAGCAGCGGACGCGGTGCTTTTGATGACCTACGAGTGGGGTTATACTTATGGTCCTCCCCTTGCGGTGGCACCGCTTCCCAGCGTGCGGAGAGTGCTGGATTACGCCATAACGGAGATCCCGCCGGAGAAGATATATCTGGGCATCCCCAACTACGGGTATGACTGGACGCTTCCCTTTGTGCAGGGCGAGACAAAAGCCGAGTCCATCCCCAATGCCGATGCCTATAAATTAGCTACAAAATACAGAGCGGAGATACAATACGACGAAAACTACATGACACCCTATTTTTATTACACAGACGAAGAAGGCAGAGCGCACGAGGTCTGGTTTGAGGATGGGCGCAGCATTAAGGCAAAGCTGGAGCTTATTGCCGAATACGGTTTTCTTGGTGCGGGTTACTGGAACATGATGCGCCCTTTTCAGCAGGGGTGGAGCATACTGAACGCCATGTACGACATACGGGATCACAGGTAAAAACAGCATCGGAGCAAGGTTTTTATACTTTGCTCCGATGTTTTGGTTAATTAAATCGTACAGTGATATACTCGTCATCCGTATTTCTGACGAGGTAGTCATAGTCACCCGAACGTCCGGCACCGATAGTAGTGAGGCTGCTGGAGTAGGCGCCATGATAGATCATGCCGGCCTCGTCATATACAGAGATATAAAAGTCTGCGGTCATGTTCCATCCGCCGTACTGGTTTTCCATGGAATCGGAAATCACGAGTCTGTCTGTGCTGTGGTCATAGTCCATATCGGCGGTGATTTTCAGGTAAGTTCCGGGATACATGGCATCACCCACCTCAACGTAACGCTTAACAGTGTACTGATACTCATAGCTGCCATTTTCAAAAGCTATTACAGATAGCCGGCTGTCACCATGGCTGACGACGATGAAGTCATCATGCATGTGATATTCATAAACATAGTCAGCACTCTCAACAGAGCTGACCTCAAGTTTTTGCAAAGTCTCAAAGGTCTGGGCATCAATGACTGTCAGCATCAGCATACCGTTTTCAACAGTGAAAAGCAGCAGCTTCGATTGGTCATCGGAAATGAAGAAATTGGATATCTCATGCTCCGGATCCAGCTCGTATACCATATCCAATCCGTAAGGGTCTATGTCGGTATTACCAAATTCGTTGGTAAAATACGGAACGGAGAATATACCGTAACCATCGGGAAGGCAGCTCAGATCCACAAGATCTCCTTCATAGCTGTGGGCATCAAAAACCAAGAAGCAGCTCTCTTTACCTATGGCTCCCAGCGGATACATGTCAAATCTGTCGCTGTCTTCGCTTCCCCATCCGCCGCCGGAACCACGGAGGCTGCCGTCCTCACCCTTTCTAACAGAGATACGGACAGTCTCTTCCTCCAGAACGGGTATTTTGAAGTAGTCAGCAAATACCTCGTAATACCCCGTATTGCTGCCATCGTAATGCAATATCTGAGGTCCCAGATCCACGTCATCCCTGTCATAGGTGCTATAAGAAAAATGCAGAGGGCAGTCAGGCAGATCTATATCCACCTGCAGCGGATAGTATTCATAATAGTCTGCCAGCCGTATAACCGTTTCCAGTTCCTGACCTGGCTCAGCCTGCTCGAAAAGTTCAACGTATGCCTTGTCTATGCCCTGAGCATCAGTTTTTCGTGTGTCCAAACCAAACTCAAACCCTGTAGAGACCAGAACTCCCCGGAACTCAACATCGGAAAAGCTGTATTTTTTCTTTGCAGAAAAATCGTAATCCGTTTCTGTCTCGGCTGCATCGCCCACCACATACTCCGTGTCCCAGAACAGGTTGTAGCCATAGTGAGTGGAAAGCTCAACTGCCACGCCATCGGCAGCCGCGCGGTCACCGTAAAGAACATTTTCGGTTATGACCACCTGATCGTGCTTTTCATCAAAAAAGCTGTGAGCTGCGCAGATACAAGCCGCAGAAACGATAGCAAGACACAGTGTCAGAATAAATGCTTTTCTCATTGCTCATCCTCTCCGTCGGTGAGCTTATCCAGCGCCTGCATCACCCTGTCAGCGCGGTAATTATAGGTCTGCTTGATGTAGCTCATAAGGTCGCTGCCCTGTTCCTCCAGTTCGAGGGTGGTCACATCGGAGACGATGGAGCCTTTGCGTATCAGAATGGCTCTGCCCACAAAATCCGAAACCTCTTCAATAAGGTGGGTAGACAGCAGCACAGTTTCATGCGGCTCAAGGATGCCCAGCAAAACCTTGTAAAAGTCCTCACGGTTAAACACGTCGTTTCCCGCAAAGGGTTCGTCCATAAGGATATAGTCAGCGCCCTGACACAGCGCCATAATGACTTCAAACTGGTTTTTCTGCCCGGTGGAAAAAGAGCGTATCGGCTTGTTCTTCGGCAGTTCAAAAAAGTCCATCAGGGCTTCATAGCGTTTATCCGAGAATCCGGGAAAATGCTCCGCGAAAAACTCACGGTGTCCCTGAGCCGTCAGGTTTGGGAAAAAGGAATGTTCACTGGTGGCGAAGGACAGCTTTTCGATATTCTTCCTTGTTATAGGCTGACCATCCAGAGTTATCTCGCCTGAATATGGCAGCAGCCCGAGGATGCATTTCATCAAGGTGGTCTTACCTGCGCCGTTTTCACCAAAAAGACCTACTATCTCTCCTCTTGGCAGGGAAAGGTCCACGCTTTTCAGAGCTATTTTTCTCTTGTAATATTTGTCAAGACCTTTTATCTCCAGCATTACAGTATCGCCTCCCATAATTTAGTCCACTGTCCGGGCACAAGGCACGGATCCGGTGTACACAGCATATATATCCCGAACCATAACATCAAGGTCACTGCCGCAGATATCAAAAGTATCAGCGCCGCAGCTATCGGCAATGTCAGGCATCGGCGGTGAAGCTCCCATTTATTTGGCAGACGCCGCATGGTGTAAATGCTTTTGCTGCCCATGCGGTGATAAGCATAGTGATAAACGGCAAAAAGCAGCATACACACAGCAAACATGACATAGAACATCAGGCAGTTGTCCAGCACAACATAAAAGTCCGGCATCACCCGAGAGGTATCCAGCTCACGAATGGTTCCTGAGCGGTAAACAAACAGATCGGATCTGTAATCAAAATACCGTATCAGAAAACCAAAGGAATAAAGGAGTGATGCCACCCAGCCGGAAACAAAAAACTGTTTTTCCCATTCCTGCTTTATTCCCGGCGGCGCATGACGGGCAAGGTCAATCTTCTTCATCGTCATCCTCCTTTGTCAACACGCTGTACGATCCTTCCAGTCCCACAGCCAGAGCAAGAAAAATAACGATGCTGTCCATATTGTCGCTGCCAGTTTCCGCGGCAAAGAACACCACTGTCAAGGCGGTCAGGGCGATTATCTCAACTCCAAGCTTTCCCCTGCGATTGTTCCATGAAAATTTTGCGGCTCCGATACCAAGCGCCAACACCAGTGCGATATTTCTGATATAACGCGACACATCACTCAGCGGCAGCAGGCTGTGAAGAAACTTGTGGCGGTAAAACGCCAGCATTATCGCCTGACCGCTGGTTTCCTGCACGACCGATACATATATATGACACAGTGCCATCGCAACACCCAGCTGCACTGCCCACAGCATGAGAAAGCTGAGGATATTGAATATAGTCTGCCAGATAAAGACGCTTTTTTCTGTTATCCGCAGACGGCGGAGGGTATAGCTCTGGCTGCTTCCAAAGTCGCATCCGACCCGGCAAAGCTGAGCTGTCATCAGCACAAAGATAACAGCCGACGACCAGAACACTTTGCCACCGGTGAATACGTACTCCATACCATCCGGCTCCAATTGCAGCGCCGCAGCCGCAGACAGGGTGCTTTGGAGTCTGAGACAAAACAGTACGCTCTCCGCCGCTGCCAAAAGCAGAAACAACAGCAGCAGTTTATAAATACTGCTTCTGGCAATCAATGAAAAGACCGATAAATGCTTTTTCAAACGGCTCACCTCAATCCCAGTATTTTTCCATCAACTCAACGGCTTTCCGCAGGGATATGCCCATCCGTTTCAAAGAATCAACGGCCGCCCTGGCTTCAGCTTCCATCAGCTGACTGCGGATAGCAGATATTTTTTCCGCGTCCAGCACCACATAGCTTTTTGCGCCGGTATGGGACTGTATCAGTCCCTCCTCTTCCAGCATCCGATACGCCTTTTGAACGGTATTGGGGTTCACTCCCAACAGGGCAGACAGCACCCTTCGGGACGGCAGCTCGTCACCGTCGATAACGGTGCCTGCCACAACTCCGATCTTAATATGCCGCAATATCTGCATATAAATAGGTGCGTCACCTTCAATAATGAAATTTTCAAAGGAAATCATGGGTCCGTTCTCTCCTTTAAAAACTGTATCACTCGTATAATACGGTTATAAGTGTATTATAGGAGTGATACAGTTTTTTGTCAATAGGCTGATTAAAAAAACGGCAGGCTTTCGCCCAATGTCATTAAGTTAGGGATATCCGTCATTGCGAGGAGGTCATTTATGACCGACGTGGCAATCCGTTCCTTAGATACATAACGGATCCCCACGCAAAAACGCCATCCGATGGATGGCGTTTTTGCTCGGAATGACAGGGAGGTTGCTTATCTTAATGACTTTGAGCCTTCGCCTGCCGTTTTGAGTTTTAAATTTTAGCCAAGCTTGTTGTAAATTGCAACAGCTGCTTCCGCACGGGTCATACCCTTTACGTATGCCACGCCGGAAACATTGGCTCGCTGTACCAGCAGATCGAAATGTGCCTCAGTGATAACAGCGTTGGGCTTATAGGTGCCGTCGCCGAAGCCAAGGGCGATGCCCTTTTCTGCCAGAGCGTCGATCTGCTCAACATCAGTCTGAACGTCGCTGAAGTACTTGGACCAGCCGAAAGCGTCTGCCTTGTCGCTGTCGGTGAGCTTCTTGAAGGTGACGTTGCCGATGGTCTCTTCCTTGAGGGTGGAGGAGCTGCCATAGTACAGGGTCACAGGAGCGTCGGCAGTGATGTTGGCTGCGTTGGCGACCTCGATGCTGTCAACGTAGATGGTTTCAGTCATCTTCCAGCAGGAGTCAGCGTCGAAGGTAAGGGAGACAGTGCCGCCGTCTGCTACAGGATCCACAGCCTGATACAGGATGGTGCCTTCCCACTCGGAGTTGACAAAGTCAACGATCAGGTAGTTGGCGCCGCCTGCCAGCTGGGGATTGTCGGACTTGGCGTACTGTGCCAGATAGAAATCACCATAGATCTCGCAGGTTCCCTGATCCACACCGGTAGCATCCCATTTGGTGGAGCTGTTCATATCGGTGAAGTATACGTTCTGGGTACCGCCGTTGTCAACAGCGATTATCATGTTGGTAGCGGGGCTGTAGTCAACGCTTGCTTCCCACTGACCATCAAGGATATACTTCTGGTTTCTGGAGTTGGAAGAAACATTGTTGGGATCGGGAATTACATTGTAATAGGTGTAAGTATACTGCTGATCCTTGTGCTCTTCCCACCACTCGGAGTGGTCACCATACATGGTGTAGTTCAGGTTCTCCAGTCTGGAAGCGGTGACGCAGACATCGGAGTTGGTAGCGCCATCGCAGTAGATGACGGAGAACATACCGGGCTTGCCGCCTTCGGAGAAGCCGGGCAGAACGCTTCTGTCAGCGAACCACCATTCGGGGGATTCGGAGTAGTAATAAGGAGCGTTGGCACGATCGAGGAAGCAGTTAAGTCCAACATCGGCGGTAACGCCGTCGCTGGAGCTGAGGAAGGATTCCAGTATCTCAGCGGTTACATCTTCGGGATATGCCACGTCATAGCCGCGGGCAACCTCTTCAGCGTCGTAAACAGCGGTGATGTAGCTGTTGTAAACGTGGAGACCCTGGCTCTCAGCGCCGGCAGTACCGGCGGTACGGGTCTTCAGACCCATGACGCCCTGGATGATGCAGTTATATGCGAAAGCATAGCCGCCGTTGGCGGAAACCAGACCACCGTCACGATAGGAGATCAGGTTGGAGTTGTACATGTACTCCCAGCTTTCATCGGAGCCGATGGTGTAAACACCGGCGGAGCGCAGACCGTAGGATTTAGCAACGACCTGGTTTGCAACGATAACGCCGCCGCCGGAGTCGGTAGCAAGGGCGGTACCTGCCTCGTCGATGGTAACAATAAGGCTTACATCGCTGTCATGCTCTTTGAATACGCCGGAGTTGCGTTTTTCTTCCTTGGGGTTGCCGTCGAGGTCAGTGTATACATGCTCGAAGGAAGCCAGATCGGCGGAAGGAATCTCGGTAGCTGCGATGGTGGAAATGTCGGTCTTTGCCCAGGTGTAGCCGGCTTCATCCTTATAAAGAACAGTGTTGCCGTCGTTATCCACCACGTTGATAAGTACCTGACCACCAAGGGAAACATAAGGACCGTGAGCGGAGGAGGAGATCTCGCCGCCATTGATATAGCTTACGCCGTTGCCGGTGGAATACAGGGCAGTGCTGGTGGAGTAAATGTAAGGATCATTCAGAATAAGCACGGAAGCGCTTTCAATGCCCTTGCCGACCATTTCATTTACGTTGTTGGGATCGGGTACATTGATCCATGTATGCTTTGCGGAAGCGTTGTCGCCGCCGTCGATAAGAACAACGGAGCCGAGACCGAAGAAGTTGCCTGCTTCGGAGGGACCTACGAAGGAGCCGTTGATGGCAGCCTTCAGGTTGTTGATCTCAAGGGAAGCGCCTTCCTGCTGGAACAGGGAGCCAACGCCATAGTAGTCAGCCAGAGTGGTGCTCATATTGGATGCCTTGGCAGCATAGATGTCACCGACACGGATGTCGGAAACCGCGTCGGACTTGAAGCCTTCGAGAACGGAAGCGTCAACTTCCTTGTAAAGGAACGCGGAATACAGAACAGACTCGCCCTGAGAAGGACCGTTGGACAGATAGCTGTAGTAGTTGTACAGACGGATGAAATCGTAATCCTTGCCGTATACGAGGCTCAGACCGTCATCGGAGTTGCAGATCAGCAGGTCGCCATTTTCGTCATAGGCGGCTTCGTGAGCATAAGCATAGTTGATGACTTCAGCCTTGCTGTAGAACTGAGGAGCCGCAAGAGCCTGATACTCGGTAACTCTCTTATATACCTTACCGTTTGCCGCGTAGTATTCGCCGCTGGAAAGAGAAGTGGAGTCGATGTAGTCAGCTCCGTCGGTAACGCCGACATAGGTGTTGACATCCTCGGGCAGCACAGCGCCTTCGGCTACAGCGCCTTCAGCGATGGCGGGAGCCGCATAGGAAGCAGCATAGTCAACGTTGAATTCGCGGGTCTCTTCTTCGCCAGCGCCAAGAGCTTCAAAGGTGACCTTGATGCCGGAGGAAGCCTTGGTGAAGGTGTACTGGAACTTGTATTCCTGCAGACCAACGGCTTCGGCAACAGCCTTGCCGTCAACAGTCAGGGATGCGATCTTGTAGCCCAGATGGGAAATTGCCCAGATCTGAGTGGTGTAGGAGCCGTCCAGCATATCCGCGGGCAGATAGTAAACGCCGTTGGGGCTGATGTAGCCGTTGTCGTCCATCTCAACGGTGAACTCGACGGTGGAATCATCGTAAGCTTTGAAAGCAACGCCGCTGTCGGCTGCGTAGCTTTCGGTTTTGGAACCGGCAGCGCCGTAATAAGCGCCGGGCTTGCAGGACAGGAAGGCTGTCTGGTCGCCGCCGATGGTGGTGATATTGGCGGGGATGGACATACCTGCCAGGGAGTTATTGTCGTAGAAAGCACGACCGGATATCTCGGTCAGAGCTTTGGATGCGGGGAAGATGAACCAGTTGCCGTTTTTGGCAACAGACAGGTTCTTGTTGCTGTTGGAGATAACGTTCTGGGTTTCATCACCGATAGCAACTACATCGATGTTGCTGCTGCCGTCGGATACCTGAGCGGGGAACAGGACAACAGCTTCAGTGTCGTCACGATCCATGGCCCATTTGCTGAGCTTGGCAGTAACTGTGGGGGGATCGTCGGCTGTTTCGGTGCTCTTTTCATAGATCCAGTCGGCGAAAGTCTGGTTTTCGTCAGTTTCAACAGTGCTGGCAAACATGCCCATGGGGCCGCCCATCATGCCGCCCATCATGCCGCCCATCATGCCGCCGCCCATGTCCATCATGGGTTCGGCCGCAAAAGCGGTAAGGCTAAGCAGCATAGCGACACTGAGAAGTACCGCGAGCAATCTTCTTTTTTTCATTTTGTCCTCCTTACTTTCCTTATGTTTCCATTAATTATGGTTAGGAATAATTATATTATATGGTCACATTCAAGTAAACAACCATTTGTCAACTCTGCATCCAAATGCATCTTTTCGAAGCTAAATATGTTTATTTTGCCAACAGGTATCACAAAATGCTCACAAAAAAGTTTATGAAAGACCGTATTTTTACACCGATACACCGGCACTTCAAAACATGATCGTTGCCATTATATCCTCAGCTGTTTCTGCCCTGCGGATCAGCTGAACGCTGCCGTCCTTTTTCAGCATCAATTCCGCGCTGCGGAGCTTTCCGCCGTAATTATATCCCATGGAATGACCATGAGCGCCGCAGTCGTGGATAACAGCCAGCTCTCCCTTATGGGTCTCGGGCAGCGGACGGTTTTGGGCAAACCTGTCTATCCCCTCGGGCACGGAGCCCACCACGTCATAAACATGGGTACACGGTTCGTTTTCCTTGCCGGCAACAGTAATATGATGGTACGCGCCGTACATCATGGGGCGCATCAGGTTGTGCGCCGAAGCGTCCAGCCCCAGAAAATCACGGTATCCCCGCTTCTCGTGAATGACCCGGGACACCAGAACACCGTGCGGTCCGGTGACATATCTGCTCAGTTCGGTATAAACAGCGGGTCGTTTTCCTCCGCCAAACACCTCATCCATCACAGCTTTTACATCCAGCGCCATGGCGTAAACATCCGGCATCGTCTCTTCGGGGCGGTAGGCTATGCCCACACCTCCGGATATATTGATGTATTCCAGCTCCAGCCCGCTCTCTTGGGCTGTCCACTTGCCTGTCTCAGCCAGAAGGCGTGCCAGCTCTTTGTAATATTCGGTTTCCATAATATTTCCGCCCATATAACCAAAAAGCCCAAAGCTCCTGACACCCAGTAATTTCAATTTCCTGGCTGTTTCTGCCAGCTGTGGTTTGGTAAACCCGAACTTGGTGGTACCGGGAGCCGACACCTTGTTTTTGTTTACATAATATTCTCCGCCCGGATTGAACCTCATTCCCGGGACACCATTGAGCAGACCGTTTTTATAAAAATCTTCCACCAGATAATCCCCGTCCAGAACGGCGGAAACTCCCAGTTTTCCTGCCTGCTCAATGTCTTCTGTCAGAGGGAAATTGGGTGAAAACAGCATCTGCTCCGGAGTAAAACCTGCCATTTGAGCCAGTTTCAGCTCCACAGCGCTGGAACAGACTGCTCCGTGTCCCGCTTTGCGCAGTATCTTCAAAACTTCCGGTGTTGGCGCTGCCTTTACCGCAAAGTACTGACGGTGATTTTCGTCCCACGAAAAGGCCTCCATCACCTGCCGGGCAGTATTCTCTATTCCCGCCTCATGGTACAGGTAAAAAGGAGTGGAATATTTTTCCGCGATGCTTTCCAGCATGGTTTTGTCACAAAATGGCTTCTTCATACTTATTCCTCAGCGGTGATGAGCCGCTCCACCACCTTGGACATGGCAGTCAGCTCGGATAGTTTTGTATACTCATTGACACTGTGTATCTCATGCATTCCGCAGGCAACTACAATACCTTGAAGTCCTTTCCGGGAAAGCACGCTGTTGTCGCTTCCGCCGGTGGAGAATGTCAGCTCAGGCTCTATTCCCACCGCTTCGCAGGCAGCCTTGAAGCGGCGGACAACAGCCGCATCCTCAGGTACGCCATATGCGTCGTACACCCTGGTTATCTCAAAGCTTACGCTTCCACCCAGTTCCTCAGCAGCCTTTTCAAAGCACTGCTGCATATGGTTACACTGTGTCATCGCCTTTTCAGAGGACAAAGAACGGGTCTCGCCTTCCACAAAGCAGCTGTCGGGCACGATATTTCCCTGTTCACCGCCCTTGATTATACCAATGCTGGCGGTGGTCTCGCTGTCCAGTCGTCCAAGCCTCATGGCAGCTATGGCTTTGGATGCGATGGCAACGGCGTTTATGCCTTCCTCCGGCGCAATGGCGGCATGAGCGCTCTTTCCCTTTACATTGGCAATGAAGCGAATGCCTGTGGGCGCTGCCAATACAGCAGTACCGATCTCACCATCCACATCAAGGATATAAGCTTCCTTTGCCCTGCAGACAGATGCGTCAAAATTCTCCGCTCCTTTAAGGAAAAACTCCTCACTGACAGTGAAAAGTATCTCCAGATCACGGCAGGGTCTGCCATCCTCATCAACAGAGCGGACTGCTTCAAGGATCTCCACCACGCCTGCCAGATCGTCGGCTCCCAGCACGGTGTCCCCTGCCGAACGGATAAAGTCACCATCCACCACGGCATGTTTGCCTGCAACAGGCTTCACCGTATCCATATGGGCGCAAAGCAGCAGCGGGTCACCGGGGATACTTCCCTTACGCACGGCAAATAAATTGCCGGTGTTGCCGCCGATAGCCCTTCCCGCTTCATCTTCGCTAACGGTAAACCCCATAGTCTCCAGCACAGGTCGCAAAGTGTCTGCCATTTTGCGCTCGTCACGGGTCGGAGCCTCAATTGCTGCCAATTTCAGGAAATCGTTCAAAATACGGTCACTTTTTATCATTACACGTTCTCCTAACTGAACACGTTCTTAAAGTTTACATAAATAAATAGTTTTCTTAATATTTTTTGCGATGTTTCTTAACATTTAGCTGTTATTATAATGGTGCAAGAAGCGATAGTACACTTTTTCATTTCTCCCTCTTACATCTTATAGAAAAGTTCCATGTGCGAATTGGTCACTCGCCCATGGGGCTTTTCTGTTTGAGGGGTTTTTTTGTTTTTTTACCATATACATCGCTACAAGTATACCATATTTACAGTATAAAATAAAACATCAAAGCCTTATGGTAAGAAAAATCTTCCTTTTTCCCATTTTGCCTGTTGGCTTTTCAGTCCGTCGATTTTACCGGTTGTTGAAGTTTGGGGCAACACTTGCTAAAATATATTTGACCAACAACTTGGAATTTGCAGGTGAGATTTTATGCAGGAAAAAATCATAGCAGATCTGACATCAAAAGATGATATATATGCCTGTGCCATTGCGGATAAAATCATATCCGAAAGCCATGATACCGATGAATGGTATGAATACTTTGATGCCTTTGCATCATTGCTTACTCATCCAAAATCATTGGTAAGAAACCGTGCATTGCATATTCTTGCTGCCAATGCTCAGTGGGATGATGAAAACCGTTTTGATGCCATTCTATCGGATTATCTTGCACACATTACTGACGAAAAACCCATTACAGCCAGACAGTGCATTAAGGCTCTTGTGCAGGTGGGCATGGCAAAACCGCAATATATTCCAAGGATACTATCCTGTTTTCATGGCGCTGATTTATCGAAGTACAAAGACAGTATGCGTCCGCTGATCGAAAAGGATATGTCAGAAGCCGAAAAAGCATTGACAGAGTAAATTCCAATTTGTCAGGCTGCCACTGACCGAAAACGATCTCCCTCCGTCGATATGACGGAGGGAGATTTTCTATGTTCAAAGTTCAAAAT
>CAZIPP010000008.1:29884-31902 GCA_964541215.1 uncultured Oscillospiraceae bacterium | reverse complement strand
AATTTATCATATGATATACTTAAACAGTTATCCCAGTGAATTTTTTCCGAAAGGAACTGATAATATGAATGAAAAGATCCTGAAAGGCGCTGCCCTTGTTGGTCAGTCCGGCGGTCCGACCTCCGTTATCAACGCCAGCCTGTATGGTGTTGTAAAGACCGCCCTTGAAAATGAAAACATCACCCGTGTGCTGGGCATGAGCCACGGTATCACCGGCGTGCTGAACGACCAGCTTTTTGACTTCGGCAAAGAAGACCCGGAGGAACTGGCAAGACTTCCCTACACCCCCTCCTCAGCAGCCGGCTCATGCCGCTATAAGATGAAGGATCCTGCTGTAGATCCAACCGATTATGAGCGGATCCTTGAGATATTCAAAAAGTACGATATCCGTTATTTCTTCTATATCGGCGGCAATGATTCCATGGACACCTGTCAGAAAGTCAGCGCCTTCATGGCAAAGTCCGGCTATGACTGCAACGTCATCGGCGTACCCAAAACCATCGACAACGACCTTTTCGGTACCGACCACTGCCCCGGTTTCGGCAGCGCAGCCAAGTATATCGCCACTACCATGATGGAGCTTTATCTTGATGCCACCGTATATGATTCAGGCATGGTCACCGTAGTTGAAATAATGGGACGCAACGCCGGTTGGCTCACCGCAGCTGCTTCTCTGGCGGGCGAATATGGTCCTGACCTGGTTTATCTGCCTGAAAAGGTATTTGACATGGACGCTTTCCTTGACGACGTACAGCGCATTTATGACGCTAAGAAGAAGGTCATCGTGGCCGTTTCCGAAGGCGTTAAGGACAAGGACGGCAAGTACATTTCCGAGTACGGTTCATCTATCGCATCCAGCAAGGACGCTTTTGGTCACGCTCAGATGGGCGGTCTGGCTCTTACCCTCACCGGTTTTGTCAAATCTCGTATCAACACAAAAGTCCGCGGAATCGAGCTGAGCCTGCTGCAGCGCTGCGCAGCTCACACCGCCTCCGGAACTGACATCGAAGAAGCCTTTATGGTAGGCAAAACCGCTGTTGAGTCCGCAGTTTCCGGCATTACCGGACGTATGGCTGCCATTATCCGCGAAGACGGTGACATTTACAGCTCAAAAGTTGAGCTCGTACCTCTTGAAGATGTCGCCAACTACGAAAAGAAGGTTCCCCTTGAATGGATCGGCGACAACGGCAGCGGTATGAGCAAAGAATTCTTTGACTACGCCTCTCCCCTCATCGTTGGCGAAACCAAGCTGGAAAAGGAAAACGGTCTGCCAAGATTTGCAAAGCTTAAAAAAGAGATAATATAGTTTATACTGTCATTTTGAACCGAGCTAAGTGAGGGGAAATCACCTTCTCAGGATGGAGATTTCTCCGCCGACTGCGTCAGCGTTCGAAATGACAGCAAATCAAAACAGGTGGTACGATTTGTACCACCTGTCTTGTTGTTTATTTAGATATCTGTCTCGTCGCCAACTTCGCGTTCATCACAGAAGGAAGCTACGCAGACATACTTTTCAGCGCCCTGTGCCAACCAGTTGATACTCTTGCAGCGTTCGCAGTAAGAATATGCGATGGTTGCCTTCAACGGGAACTGACCGTTGCCCTGCAGGTATACATGCTTTTCAGGATCGACCTGAGGCAGCACCTCATAGGGAAGCTTATTTTCGATATCGTAGTTATGAGGACCGTTGGTTTTAGGCTTAGAGTCGTCATCAGCGATAAATTTGATATATACGCCGTCGCCCTTTTCGGTGACCTCGTACTTCATGTCGCCATCGGGGTTTTCATTGCCCAGCGGGAGACGAAGAACGGGGAATTCCTTACCAGCGGCAGGAATCGAAAACTTTGCATCTTCGGGATAAGCAGCGCAAGCCATAGCTGCGATAACGCATTCGTTGCCAACACCGGTTATTACATGCATTGCGCCCTTGCGGATCTTGGTTTTTGCATAAGAAGCTGCATGAGCAAGATGGGTAGAAGTCCAATTGGATTTCGCACCGCCGGGTGCTCCGCCACCGG